>NZ_JAFHKI010000051.1 GCF_016937615.1 Pseudomonas lactucae
GACTGCGCAGCAGTCCCATTCTTGGGGCCGCTTCGCTGCCCAACGGGAGCAAGCTCCCTCGCCACAGGTTACTTTTTGCCTTTTTAACTCTTAACTGACTGGCATTAGGGCAAGCACCCTCCCACATCGGCTGCGGTCAACGTTTACGCAGGATCACGCTACCGATCGAATAGCCGGCGCCAAACGAGCTGAGTACCGCCACGGCGCCCTTGGGCAAGTCATCCTGATAGGTGTGAAACGCAATCACCGAACCCGCCGAGCTGGTGTTGGCGTAAGTGTCGAGGATCACCGGCGCTTCTTCCACTGTCGCTTCGCGGCCCAGCAGTTTCTTCACGATCAGGTGGTTCATGCTCAGGTTGGCCTGGTGCAGCCAGAAGCGTTTCACATCGGCCACCTCCAGCTGGTTTTCCGCCAGGTGCACGCCGATCAGTTCGGCCACCATTGGGCACACATCGCGGAAGACTTTGCGGCCTTCCTGCACGAACAGTTTGTCCGGCGCGCCGATGCCTTCTTCCGCCGCGCGGTTGAGGAAGCCGAAATTGTTGCGGATGGTATTGGAGAACTTGGTCAGCAGCTTGGTGCTCACCACGTCGAACTGATGCTCGGAGGTTGCCAGGTCGGCGCGTTCGAGCACGACCGCCGTGGCCGCGTCACCGAAGATGAAGTGACTGTCGCGGTCGCGGAAGTTCAGGTGGCCGGTGCAGACCTCGGGGTTGACCATCAAGATCGCCCGCGCCTGGCCCAGCCGGATGCTGTTGGCGGCGTTCTGGATACCGAAGGTGGCCGAGGAGCACGCCACGTTCATGTCAAAACCAAACCCTTCGATGCCCAGGGCTTCCTGGACTTCGATGGCGATGGCCGGGTAAGCGCGCTGCAGGTTGGAGCAGGCGACGATCACGCCGTCGATGTCGGCGGCGGTCTTGCCGGCGCGCTGCAGGGCTTGTTCGGCGGCGCCGACAGCCATCTGGCAGAGTACCGACCACTCGTCATTGCTGCGCTCGGGCAGGCGCGGGGTCATGCGCTGCGGGTCGAGAATACCGTCCTTGTCCATCACAAAGCGGCTCTTGATGCCCGACGCTTTCTCGATAAAAGCTGCGCTGGACTCGGTGAGCGCCTGCACGTCACCGCGCTCGATGGCGGCCGCGTTGTCTTGGTTGAACTGTTGCGCATAGGTATTGAAAGACTGCACCAGCTCTTCGTTGGAGATGCTGTTGGCAGGGGTGTACAGGCCAGTGCCGCTGATGACGACGTTATGCACGGTCGTTCCTCTAGATCTGTCAGGCAGATAATATTGGTACCGTCGTACCAAACTGTAAGTAGTCCGATTCCGCGCTGCGGACATCAAACTGGCATTGCTTTATTCCATCGCGCCGCAGCCTTTTGCGACGATCCCGGTATTTATAGCGGCGAAGTTTGCCACAAACCCAGGGATTTGGCGCCCTCTCGCAGATTTGCCCATTTTAATGTGGGAGGGGCGGTGCGACGATTCGACTTGCTCCCGATAGTGGTCAGTCACTGAATCTGTACCTGACATACCGCTATCGGGAGCAAGCTCCCTCCCACATTGGACCGGTTCCGGGCGCAGAAACGGGTCAAGCTTCAGGGCTCTACCTGGCCCCACTGCTTGCTCAAGCGCTTGTCGGAGATCGGTACCTTGGTGCCCAACTGCTGGCCAAACAATGACACCCGATATTCCTCCAGCCACCAGCGGTAGAGTTCCAACTGAGGGTCGCGCTTGCCTTCCTGGGCATGCTTGTTCAGGCGGTTCTGGTACTGCGCCCATAATCCGCTGAGTTCGCCGCTCCACACCCGGTCTTTTTGCACCTGGCCTGGCAGTTTTTCCAGGCGCAGTTCGATGGCCTTGAGGTAACGCGGCAGTTCCTTGAACCACTGCGCCGGGGTTTCGCGCACAAACCCTGGGTACACCAGGTTGCTCAATTGTTGCTTGATATCGTTGAGCGCCACGGCCTGGGCCAGGTCGATCTTGCCTTTGAAGCGCTTTTGCAGGCCGTGCCAGAGTTTCAGCACCTCCAGGGTCAGGCGCGCCAGGCGTTCGGCATGCTCGGTCCAACTGCCACGCTTGCGTTCGGCCAAGGCGGCCAGGCCCGCGCCATCACGCGGCAGGCTGGTTTCGCCTTCCAGCACGCAGGTGTCGAGGCTGGCCAGCAGAATGTCTTCCACCAGTGCGTCGATACGCCCCAACTCGCGGTACATCAGGCCCAACTCAGTGAGGCCGGGCAATTTGCCACGCAGGAACTTGGCCGGCTCCGCCAATTGCTGCATCAGCAGGCGTTGCAAGGCACGGCGATGCTGAAACTCGGCCTCGGCGGCAGTAGAGAAACGCCCTTCCTTGACCGTACCGTTTTCTTCCACCAGCGCCGGATACACCGTCATCGACAGACCGGCGATGTTCTGCTGGGTCTTCTCGGCCACTGCCGCGAACACTTTGGCTTCCACCGGCTGCTGGCTTTTCGCGGTTTGCGGCACGGCCAACGCGGCTTGGCTGGCTTCGGCGAAACGCGCGGTCAGCTCAGCCAGGTCGCGGCCTTCGCCAAGGAACTTGCCTTGGGCGTCGACCACTTCCAGGTTCATCTTCAGATGGTTTTCCACCTGCTGCGCCGCTTCGGCCCAGGCCTCATCGCTGACCCGCGCGCCCGTCATGCGCAGCAATTCGCGGCCCAGCGCCTGGGGCAGCGAGCCTTGGGCGAATTCGATGCGTTGCAGCGCGGCCTTGATGAAGTCCGGCACCGGCACGAAGTTCTTGCGCAGCGCCTTGGGCAGGTTACGCACCAGCGCGATGCACTTGGCTTCGATCAACCCCGGCACCAGCCACTCCAGGCGCTCCGGCGGCAGGGCCGGCAGCAACGGCGCCGGTACGCGCAGGGTCACGCCATCACGCGGATGATTGGGCTCGAAATGGTAGCTGAGCGCCAGGGCCAGGTCGCCCAGGTGCAGGGTGTCCGGGTAATGCGCGGCGGTGACTTCACTGGCTTCGCGGGCCAGCACGTCTTCCTCGCGCATGATCAGCAGCTGCGGGTCTTTCTGGCTGTTGACCTTATACCAACTGTCGAAGGTCGCGGTCTGGTGGATCTCCGCCGGCAAGCGCGCATCGTAGAAGGCGTACAGGGTTTCTTCGTCGGCCAGGATGTCGCGGCGGCGCGCCTTGGCTTCCAGTTCGTCGAGCTGTTCCAGCAATTGCTGGTTGGCCGTGAGGCACCTGGCCCGCGATTGGATTTCGCCGCGCACCAGCCCTTCGCGGATAAACAGCTCACGAGACACCACCGGGTCAATCGGCCCGTAATGCACCGGCCGGCGCCCCACCACGATCAGCCCGAACAGGGTGATCTGCTCAAAGGCGACCACTTGGCCGCGCTTTTTTTCCCAATGCGGTTCGAAGTGGTTTTTCTTGATCAGGTGCCCGGCCAGCGGTTCGATCCAGTCGGCATCGATCTTGGCCACCATGCGCGCATACAGCTTGGTGGTCTCCACCAGCTCGGCGGTCATCAGCCATTGCGGGCGTTTTTTGCCGATACCGGATGACGGGTGAATCCAGAAACGCCGTTGACGCGCGCCGAGGTAATCGCCGTCTTCGGTCTTCTGGCCGATCTGGCTGAGCAGGCCCACCAGCACCGCCTTGTGCAGTTTCGGGTAATCCGCCGGTTCTTTATTGAGGGTCAACTGCATGTCACGACAGATCAGGCTCAACTGGCGATGGGAGTCGCGCCACTCGCGCAGGCGCAAGTAGTTGAGGAAATTCTTGCGACACCAATTGCGCAGCGGGCTCGCGGTCAATGCCTGGCGCTGTTCTTCAAAGCCGCGCCACAAGTTGACCAGCCCGGCGAAATCCGAATCCGGGTCCTTCCACTGGGCGTGGGCCTGGTCGGCGGCCTGCTGACGCTCCGGCGGCCGCTCGCGTGGGTCCTGGATCGACATGGCGCTGGCGACGATCAGTACTTCCTGCAAACTGCCGAGCTTGGCGGCTTCGAGCAGCATGCGGCCCATGCGCGGGTCCACGGGCAGGCGCGCCAGTTGGCGGCCCAACGGCGTGAGCTGGCTGTTGCGGTCGACCGCCGACAGCTCTTGCAGCAGGTTGAAACCGTCGCTGATGGCCTTGCCGTCCGGCGGTTCGATAAACGGGAAATCGGTGATCTCGCCCAGGCGCAGGTGCAGCATCTGCAGGATCACGGCTGCGAGGTTGGTGCGCAGGATCTCCGGGTCGGTAAATTCCGGGCGACCGATAAAGTCCTCTTCGCTGTACAAGCGGATACAGATGCCCGGCTCGACCCGGCCGCAACGGCCTTTACGCTGGTTGGCGCTGGCCTGGGAAATCGCCTCGATCGGCAGGCGCTGCACCTTGGCGCGGTAGCTGTAGCGGCTGATGCGCGCGGTGCCGCTGTCGATCACATAGCGAATGCCCGGCACGGTCAGCGAGGTTTCCGCGACGTTGGTCGCCAGCACCACACGGCGGCCCGGGTGGGACTGGAAAATCCGCTGCTGCTCGGCCGGTGACAGACGCGCGTACAGCGGCAAAATCTCGGTGTGCTTGAGCTGGGCCTTGCGCAGCATCTCGGCGGCGTCGCGGATCTCGCGCTCGCCCGGCAAAAACACCAGCACATCACCGGGGCTGCGTCGTTCACTGCGCTCATAGGCGGCGATTTCGTCGAGGGTGGCGAGGATCGCCTGGTCAACAGTCAAGTCGTCTTCGACGCGGTTGCCCTCCTCGTCCTGCTCCAGGGTCAGCGGGCGGTACCAGGTGTCCACCGGGAAGGTGCGGCCAGAGACCTCGACAATCGGCGCATCGTCAAAGTGCTTTGAAAAGCGCTCAAGATCGATGGTCGCCGAGGTGATGATGACTTTCAGGTCCGGACGCCGTGGCAGCAGGGTCTTCAGATAGCCCAGCAGGAAGTCGATGTTCAGGCTGCGTTCGTGGGCTTCGTCGACGATGATCGTGTCGTAGCGTTCCAGGTACCGGTCGTTCTGGGTTTCCGCCAGCAGGATGCCGTCGGTCATCAGCTTGATCAGGGTGTTGGAATCGCTCTGGTCTTCGAAGCGCACTTGATAGCCGACCAGCGCACCGAGCGGTGTGGCCAACTCTTCGGCCACGCGGCTGGCGACGCTGCGCGCGGCGATTCGACGTGGCTGGGTGTGACCGATCAGGCCGAACTGGCCGCGGCCGATCTCCAGGCAGATTTTCGGCAACTGGGTGGTTTTACCCGAGCCGGTTTCGCCGGCAATGATCAGCACCTGATGCTTTTGCAGCGCCGCTTTGATCTCGTCGCGCTTGGCCGCAATCGGCAGGCTGTCGTCGTAACGGATCACGGGCAGGCTCGCGCGCCGCGCCGTGACCTGAGCGCAGGACGCCTGCATGCGTGTCACCCACTGCGCCAGCTTCTCCTCGTCGGGTTTCTTGCGCAGCTCAAGCAACTGCCGGCGCAAGCGCTGGCGGTCGGCGAGCATGGCGTGATCGAGGTTTTTGAGCAGTTGGTCGATAGTGGGTGCTTGGTCAGTCATCAGGTACTTTGAAGGTCAGCTGTTTATGCACGGCCGGCAAGTGTGGCAGAAAAGCAGTGGCTAGCGTCAAGCTTCAAGGAAGAGCAACACTGCTTTTACATCTTGACGCTTATCGCTGCTCTTTCCTGCGATACGGGAACACGTCGATCACCTTGCCGGCGCGAATCGCGTCTTGCAGGCTCTTCCAGTAATCGGCGTTGTACAACTCGCCATGCAACTCGTCGAACAGCTTGCGCTGGCCGGCATCGGCAAACAGGAACGGCGGGAATTCTTCCGGGAACACGTCCAGCGGGCCAATGGAGTACCAGGGTTCGGAGGCCATTTCGTCCTCCGGAGTACGCGGCGCGGGGATATGGCGGAAGTTGGCTTCGGTGAGAAAACAGATCTCGTCGTAGTCGTAGAACACCACGCGGCCATGGCGGGTGACGCCGAAGTTCTTGAGCAGCATGTCGCCGGGGAAGATATTCGCCGCCGCCAGTTGCTTGATTGCCAGGCCGTAGTCTTCCAGGGCTTCGCGCACCTGCGCGGGGTTGGCGTTGTCGAGGTAGAGGTTGAGTGGGGTCATGCGCCGCTCCGTCCAGCAGTGGCGAATCAGCACGGTGTCGCCCTCCACTTCGACCGTGCCGGCGGCGACTTCCAGCAACTCGGCCAGGCACTCGGGCTCGAACTTGCTCAAGGGAAAACGGAAATCGGCGAACTCCTGGGTGTCGGCCATGCGCCCCACGCGGTCGACGCTTTTGACCAGGCGGTACTTCTCGATCACCGTGGCGCGGTTGACGTTTTTCGACGGTGAGAAACGGTCCTTGATGATCTTGAACACGGTGTTGAAGCCCGGCAGGGTAAACACGCTCATGACCATGCCGCGCACGCCGGGGGCCATGATGAATTGATCGTCGGTGGTCGCCAGGTGGTTGATCAGCGCACGGTAGAACTCCGACTTGCCGTGCTTGTAAAAGCCGATGGAGGTATACAGCTCGGCGATGTGCTTGCCCGGCAGGATGCGTTTGAGAAAGCCGATGAATTCGGCCGGCACCGGCACGTCGACCATGAAATAGGAACGGGTGAACGAGAAGATGATCGACACCTCGGCTTCGTCGGTGATCAACGCATCGATCTGGATGCCCTGCCCTTCGCGGTGCAGCAGCGGGATCACCAGGGGCCATTGTTCGTCGCGGGTGTAGATGCGTCCTACGAGGTAGGCGCCCTTGTTGCGGTACAGCACCGAGGCAAACAGCTCGACCTTGAGGTCCGGGTCCTTGCAGACCCAGTCCGGCAGGTTCTCGCGCAGTTGCGCTTCGAGGCGCTGCAGGTCGGCGCTCAAATCGGCATAGGGCTCGCTGAAACTGAAGTCTGCAAAGATCTGCGCCAGCACGCCTGGGATATTGCCGGCCGGCGCATACGTGCGGGTCTGCGCCGCCCGCGCCCGGCGCAGGCTAGGCCGGGTGGTGTGGATGAACATGCAGCCGTCGCTGATCAGGTCGTGGCTGAACAGGCCGCAGAAGATCGAGTTGTACCAGGTCTCGGACAGCTCATCGTCAAAGCGCAGGTCGATCAGGCCGATGTAGGCGCTTTTCACCAGCGGCCAGGCGTCGATGTCCAGCAACAGCGCGACATCGACGCCGGCGCGCAGGCGCGTGGTCACCTCAAGGACTTTCTCCTCATACAGGTTGATACGCGCCGCCGATGCCGCCTGCCCCTGCTGCCACTGAGCCTTCTCGAAACGCTCGCGGGCGCCGTCGGTGATCTGGCGGAAGTGCTCACGGTAATCGTCGAAACCATCGAGGATCATCCGGGCGATGGCGAGGGCGGACTGCGGCATGCGGGAAACCTCGAACGGGCATCGGGAAGTCCTGAGCTTAGCCAGTACCGGTGGGCAGGAGAAGGGCGATTTTTCGTGGCGTCTTTTACACCATCGCGCAGTCCTTACATTTATTTTCAATTTTGATAAGTCGACCAAGCGGTCAATAAATGCGCGCGCCAGTCGCCTCGGCGTTTGCCTGCACGCCTCTGAACGCTTGGCCTGGCCGGTTAAACACAGGCAACCACTGGCTCGGTCGAACCCCCTGCCCCGCGCGCACTTTGGATCCAACTAAGGGAAACCCTGATTACCACATTAATGGCACTTTGATATACAGCGCGCCCTCTCCCGCCCTGACAAGGTCAAAAGACCGACCCGGGAGCAGGTTCTAATCGCACAAGGAGCATTGAGATGTCATTCAGGAATATGCGGATCGGCCTGCGCGCCAGTCTGAGTTTTGCAGTGTTGGCCAGTCTGCTGGTGATGGTGGGGATGTTTGCCCTGGGCCAGATGGCCAAGCTGCGCGAAAGTGCGCTGATCATTGAAAAGAACTGGATGCCAAGCATCGAGAACATCCACGACAGCGCAGCCCTGGTGGCCACGGTGCGTCTGGAGTCCCTGCGCATGGTGAGCACCGACGAATCGCGGGTGCGTGACACCAGCCGAGGCCTGATCACCCGCACCGGCAGCGAACTGCAAGCCTTGCTTGACCGGCATGAAGCCTTGCTGAGCAACGACGAAGAACGCCAACTGCTGAAAACCCTCAAGAGCCATGTGGCGACCTACCTCGCCATCGTCGGCCAGATGACCGCGCTGGTGGACAAAGACCAGCAACAGGACGCCCTCGACCTGCTCGTCAGCCGCCTTGCCCCCCAAGGGACGGTCCTCAGCCAGAGCCTCGAAGGCCTGATCGCCTTCAATCAGAACGGCGTCGAAACCGCCGCGGATTCCGCCGCGCAGACGTACGCAAACGCGCAGTGGATCGTCGGCCTGATCATCGCTGTCGCACTGCTCGCCACCTTGCTGCTGGCTTGGCTGTTGACCCGCAGTATCACCGCGCCCATCGGCCAGGCCCTGAGCGTGGCGCGCACCATCGCCGCCGGTGACTTGAGCCAGCCGATCAAGGTGCAGGGCAACGACGAACCGGCCCAACTGCTCGGCGCCCTGGCCAGCATGCAAGCGCAGTTGCAGAGCACCATCAGGGGCATCAGCGAATCCGCGCAGCAACTGGCCTCGGCCGCCGAAGAGATGAGCTCGGTGATGGACCAGAGCACCCGTGGCCTTCAAGCGCAGAACGATGAAATCGAACAGGCCGCCACCGCCGTCAACCAAATGAGCGCCGCCGTGGACGAGGTGGCAGGCAATGCCGTGTCCAGCGCCGAAGCGTCCCAGGCCTCGGACGAAGACAGCAAGCACGGCCACTACCAGATCAGCGAAACCATCAGCTCGATCCAGAACCTGGTGGACGAAGTGCTCGGCGCCTCGAACAAGGCCGAAGGCCTGGCGGTAAAGGCACAGGACATCAGCAAGGTGCTGGAAGTGATCCGCGGCATCGCAGGGCAAACCAACCTGCTGGCCCTCAACGCCGCGATTGAAGCCGCCCGCGCAGGCGAAGCCGGACGCGGCTTTGCTGTGGTCGCCGATGAGGTGCGCTCGCTCGCCCAGCGCACCCAGGACTCCACCGAAGAAATCGAGCAGATGATCAGCGCCATCCAGCAAGGCACCCAGGACACCGTCGACGCCCTCAACAGCAGCGCCGAACACGCCGGCCAGACCCTGCAACGCGCCAACGGCGCCGGCAACGCCCTGGAGAAGATCACCGCCGCCATCTCGCAGATCAGCCAGCGCAACCTGGTCATCGCCAGCGCCGCCGAACAACAGGCACTGGTGGCCCGCGAAGTCGACCGCAGCCTGGTGAACATCCGCGACCTGTCCACCCAGACCGCCGCCGGCGCCACCCAAACCTGCGCCGCCAGCCAGGAACTGTCACGCCTGGCGGTCGACCTCAACGGCCTGGTGACGCGGTTCATCGTGTAAACAGTGATTGTGTCGAGCAGGCCACTGGGCAACACTCGCGACCTTATTGACACAGGACTATTCCGTGAGAGCTGTCGACACCCTGTACCTGTTGGGCCTGGCGGCCATCTGGGGCGCAAGTTTCCTGTTCATGCGCATCATCGCGCCAGAGATCGGCAGCGTGCCGACCGCGTTTTTCCGCGTGTCCATCGCCGCCGCCGGGTTGCTGGCGATGTTGGCGGTGATGCGCGTGAAATGGGATTTCCAAGGCAAATTCAAGACCGTCCTGTTGCTGGGCGTGATCAACTCCGGCATCCCCGCGACGATGTACTCCGTGGCCGCCCAGGTCCTGCCGGCCGGCTACTCGGCGATCTTCAACGCCACCACACCGCTGATGGGCGTATTGATCGGCGGGCTGTTCTTCAGCGAACGCCTCACCCCCTCGAAAGTCGCCGGCGTATTCCTGGGCCTGCTCGGCGTCGGCGTACTGACCCGCGCCGGGCCAGTGGCGTTTGACCTGGAATTGTTGATGGGCGCACTCGCCTGTTTGCTGGCAACCACCTGCTATGGCTTTGCCGGATTCCTGGCGCGACGTTGGCTGGACCAGCGTGGCGGGTTGGACAGCCGGCTGTCGGCGCTGGGCAGCATGCTCGGCGCAACGCTGTTTCTGCTGCCGCTCTTCGCCTACAGCGCCATCAGCCACCCGCCCGCGAGTTGGGGCGGGTGGCAGGTGTGGACGTCGTTACTGGGGTTGGGGTTGGTGTGTACGGCGCTGGCGTACGTGCTGTACTTCCGGCTGCTGACCGCAATCGGACCAGTGAAGTCGATGACCACGACGTTTTTGATCCCGCCGTTTGGGGTGTTGTGGGGGGCATTGTTGTTGGGGGAGCCGTTGTCGATGGCGCATGTGTATGGCGGGGTGTTGATTGGGGGGGCGTTGGGGTTGGTGTTGGGGGTGAGACGTCTGACCAAGATGCAGTCATAAAAGATCAACGTCGTCCGGCTCCACAGCATGAGTTTCCTGATGCTTGGATAAAAACTGCGCGGCGCAGAGGCGAGCTCGGATCCGCCCTGCGCGCTCACCCCATAGTGGCTGAGCAACACGTCCCTAAAGCCATTACTGAAATGCTGGTATGAGTTTAGACAACTGCCCCCCTACGCCGAGATTGGCATAGAGCGGGCAATCAATTCGTTGGGAAAATGGCGCGATGTCCGTCCCAGTCCGAACGCCCTTCTTTCACTTGTAATTGAGCGTCCGGCTTGCTGTAGACAACAACCCCCAGCGATTTGGAGCGCTCGAAGCCATTCAGAGAAATCGGGATGGCGCATGTGAGTACATCGCCCCCCGTACAAAACTTCGCCAACGCAAAATCACCAACATTTTCTGCGATATTTTGCTTGTCATCATTCAAGTGAACCGCAAATGAGAGACCGCTTTCCTTACCGGGAACAACCTTCATCACTGCCAGCTTATGCTTGTCCGATGAGTCGGTGGAATCGAAACGCAGATCTGAAATCGTGGTGCCATCGACAAACACAACGCTCTTTGACACCGCTGGGCTTACCGTAGCCGTCGAGGTGTAAATCACACCAGCTACTACAGCCGCGATGACCACGGCGGAGATAATCCAAAATTTGCTCATGCTTAATTCATATCCAATTCAATTAAAATGCAAAAAATTCGGTCGACGAGTAATGCACAACTAAAGGGCATCACGGCATGGTCATAGGATGATTGCCGTCAGTGGCACTGCTCGACAACCTGATCGCGCACACTGGAACTGGCATAGCAAGAAATGAAAACGATAGACAGCCAAGTGACGAACGCATCCCCTTTCCTCTAGTTTAACGACCCGTCGAACCGCTTCAAGCCGTCTATACCCGCTACGATATCAAGCCGGGCGACGCCTGATGTCAAAGTAACACTCTGGCGTCGGACAGACCTTAGCTGAAGAATATCCCTCGAAGGTGCAACCACTTGTCGGATGATCAGTGAATGCTCAATGCAGATGAAACTGCGAGCCCGCTCAGAGATGAAAGCGCCGGCTCGGGGGAGGCTAATTCTGCCCCAAACAACGGTTTTTTATCGATGAGACTCACAACACAGCACCATCGCGCGTTGCTATGGTCCCATGCTACCTACGAAAGATTAAGCTTTCTCATACGGAAAATTATCGCTAGTCCCATAATGCCAACGAAGCTAAACTCTGCGCTTTGCCGACATTGGCACCCTTTTTTACATAATCGAGCAAGCGTTTGAATGAGTCATGCGAACCGGAACCCGATAATCACCATGAATGTCAAGGCTTTAATGCGCAGGGCCAAATCCCTAAGTGAGTCCCAGACAGAAAACATGGACATATTGGGTGATGGTCAACACGAATCTAAAATTGATCGTATTCATCAATGCGTTCTAAATTTACATCAGGCTAGAACCAACTAATGGAAATGCATACCGCTCAACCACTCTCTCCCTGGCAGATGCTAAAAAGTGGCTTCCTGCACCGTCAGTTGATATTCCAACTGACCCAAAGGGAAATTTCTTCCCGTTATCGTGGCTCGGTCATGGGTGTGGCATGGTCATTTATAAATCCGCTCCTCTTACTCACTATTTATACATTCGTATTTTCTACAGTATTTAAAGCACGCTGGGGAGCTGGCCTCGGCTCAGAATCAAAGGTAGATTTTGCACTCATCCTGTTCGCAGGACTGATCATTCATGGGTTCTGCGCAGAGTGCATCAACTCCGCCCCCAAGTTGATTTTGAGCAACGTTAACTACGTAAAAAAAGTGGTATTCCCAATTGAAGTGCTCAGCATGACTTCGATACTCAATGCCTTATTCCATTTCGCTGTCAGCCTTAGCGTCTTACTGGCAACCCAGTTATTCTTTAACCATACGATCCCACTAACGGCATTGTATTTTCCAATTATCATTATGCCGCTTGTATTTATGATGATGGGTATTTCATGGTTACTGGCCGCGCTGGGAACTTATATAAGAGATATCGGACAAATCACTGGCATGGCCGTTACAGCACTGCTCTTTTTATCGCCGGTATTCTATCCAATATCGGCACTTCCAGAACAGTATCAGGGCTGGCTCTATCTGAACCCGCTAACGGCCGTGATTGAAAACGCGCGCGCCACGTTGCTCTTTGGACAACTTCCAGACTGGGGCAGTCTCGGCATAGGCTTCGGTATCGGAGTTATCACCTGTGCCTTAGGTTATGCCTTTTTCCAAAAAACTCGTGCAGGTTTCGCCGATGTACTCTAACGAAGTGGCTATCAGTGTCAGTGGCCTGTCCAAGCGTTTCAACATGTATGAAAAAGCTCAGGACCGCCTGCTGCAAATGTTTCTCCCCACGTTGAAAAAGCACAAAGAGTTTTGGGCGCTTAACGATATAAATTTCGAAATCGCGCGTGGCGAATCAGTCGGCATCATCGGTAAAAATGGCTCGGGCAAGTCGACGCTCTTGCAAATTATTTGTGGCACATTGTCCCCCACCTCCGGCACTGTAAACGTAAACGGAAGGATTGCCGCACTACTGGAATTGGGGTCGGGTTTCAATCCCGACTTTAGTGGTCGTGAAAACGTCTACCTCAATTGTGCCATTCACGGCCTGAATCGAAGCCAGACCGATGAGTTAATGGATGACATACTTTCGTTCGCTGATATCGGCACATTTATCGATCAACCCGTTAAAACCTATTCCAGCGGCATGTTCGTCAGGCTTGCGTTTTCCGTACAAGCCAATCTAAAACCGGACATCTTAATTGTTGATGAAGCGCTCGCCGTCGGTGACGCCCTGTTTCAGAAGCGCTGCTACGAACGTATCGAAATGCTGACCAGTAGTGGTACGACATTACTGTTCGTCTCCCATGACGAAGAGTCGGTACGGACACTCACCCAACGTGCAATTTTCCTGTCCAACGGCAGAATCCAGAGTGTCGGCCCCTCGGCAGAAGTCATTTTAGATTACCGTCGAGACTTGCATGAGCAAGAGAGCGCGTACCTGGCCCACTTGACAAATGTCGTTTCCAATAAAACTCAGACGGGAGCGTCAGTTAAAAGCAAAGCGCCGGACAAGTTTTCGTTCGGTAATTTTGACGCCGAAGTCATCTCTGTAAAAGTCCTCGACACGGACGGAACAGAGAAACAAGTGTTCTACCCCACCGAAACCGCAATATTGCGCGTGGAGTGTGTCAGCCATACTGACCTGAGCAACCTCAACGTCGGAATTCGGTTGCGAAACAAAGAAGGCGTAAAAATTTATTCCTGGGGAACGCTGAACCAAGACATGGCCATCGATGCAAAGATCTGTGATGGCGATTATTTCTGGAACAAACAGTTTGCTGCTGGAGAGGTATTTACTGTTGACTTCGAGTTTGTCTGCAGCCTCGGTGTAAATCTTTATGAAGTTCAGGCCGCGATCTCGCACGAAGGTAAACCTTACTACGCGGAGCAGCGCATCATCCATTGGCGTGACGAGGCGGCTTTTTTCTCCATAGCGACGAAACCTCGTGAATATCATTTCGGCGGAGTCATGGACCTTCGCATGAAAGCCATTTCTATAAAGGGTTGAACAGATGACTTTTAATGCCGCTGATGTTACTGAATGCGCTTCGACCTACACCCCGACTTTCATGCCTAACGATGAAATAGCAAAGATTGCTGAACAATTGCTTGGGAGTTGCGGAAACGGCGCGATCTTACATATAGGCCCTTCAGACCTGCCCCTGATGCAGTATTTTTTGGCCAGCGGCGTTCAAGTCACCAATTTGGGAATGGACCCAGCCCAAACTGAGTACTGCAAGCAGCGGATTAGCGGACGCTTTCTACAACTCGAGGGCGAAGACCTTCCTTTCACCGACGGCCAATTTATCACCGTCTTAGTCACTGCGCTTCCGCAACAAGGTACGCTTGCTGCGCATTTCGTAGATGAGATTATTCGCGTCTCAAGCGCTAACATATTTTTGTATTTGGACCACCCGGAACCCTCTCAAGCTTCAGCGTTCAGGAAGTACTGCGAAGCCCAGTTTTTTCAGGCTGGCGCGCGTAAGCATGCAGCTTATTACAGGGTGAACGATTACCAGGCCCTTCAAAAAGAACAAGGAAAAGTCGCTATTCCGCTGGAGAAAATTCCAGTCGAAGCGGCGCAAAAGTATCCCCTCGCCGCGCTTGTGGAAGAGCGTGACCTGCACATGGACATGACCCGTGAACCGGGTAGTCGCTCCGACGCTCATATCATTCGGTATGTATTGGCCAGCCGGTATATTCGGCCGGGGGATCGAGTGCTGGATGCCGCGTGCGGCCTGGGTTACGGCTCTTACCTTTTACGCAAGTGTTCCGATGCCAGTAGCGTGCTGGGTATTGATGGAAGCGAATACGCGATTGAATACGCCAAGCTGAATTTTGCAGCCCAGTCCACGCAGTTGCGCTTCAACGAAGGATGGCTGCCCGAAGCGCTGTTTGACATCCCTGACAACTCGATTGATCTGATCACCTCCTTTGAAACGCTGGAGCATGTGCAAGACCCGAAATCGCTGATGGCCGAGTTCTATCGGGTACTGACGCCTGCCGGGCGTATCGTGTTATCTGTACCTAACGATTGGTCCGACGAGACAGGGGAAGATCCAAACCCCTTCCATTTCCATGTCTATACGTGGAACAAAATCCTTGAGGAAACGCAGCAGCACTTTCTTGTCGAATCAGCGTTCGGGCAAACCGCAGATCAATACAAGAAAAACAATCAATGGGCGGTCGGAACACGCCAACTTTTTCAAACCAGCGTCGACACACTCGCCAGTGATGATCCGGAATGCGAATGGTGCTTGCTGGTCGGGATGAAAACACCGATAGAAGGCGCTCATGTGCCGTATGAGGAAACCACGTATGACCAGTATCCGGATAACCCAGACTGGCATGTAACGCGATTTGAAGACTACGACAACCCCTGGTTGGTTAAAGGCATGGTCACCATCGGCCATCGAATTACTAATGCCCGACTGCTTAACACCATCAGCACCCAGGTCGCACTGAGTGCAACGACCACGACTCCGGACTTGGGCGCTGCGCTGTGTGTATCGGGCTATCAAATATATTCCTGCGGAGAAAGCGGATGGTCTGACATTGAGCTTTTCGAAGAACAATGTCTGCCTTATTTACAAGCCTCCTCGTCGACACCTCAACAAATGAGATGGCAGGTTTCCCTGTGCTATCTGATTGCGCAGCTCTGGCAAAAATTTGGTGAAACTGAAAAAGCTGTTTCATATTATTTAGCCTGCGCTGCATTCAACTGCGCCGACTATAGCCCTACACTTATTACCAAGCAAATCCATGCCTATCTGAATCTCGGCCTGATAGAGTCCGGCCGATCTAACACTCAGGTTGCGGTAGGTTATTGGCGGCAAGGCCTGAATTGCGCTGAAGCGGCGTTAAAACTCGACTGGAAAACGGCCTATGGGTCGCTTGATAACCCGAGTGACTTCGGTTTGTATGAACTTGGCGCTATCGTTGAGTATGCTACCGCCTGTGCTTACGCATTGCGTTACGCAGACAACGCAGAGCATAAGACCCCGCAGTGGTGGCACCAACTGCAACGTGATCGGATCTCGCAATTACGACAGCTTGAGAAGATGCGCATCGAAATTGATCGACTCAACAAGCTCCTAGTCAATAAAGATATTATATTGAGCGAAGTATCCGAAACGGCGAAGCGTGAAGTCAATGAAATTTACAGCCACACAATTGAAAAGGACCAAGCGCTCAACCAGACCGGTCAAGAACTTCATAGACTGAACTTACTGATTGATGCAAAAAACAATCTATTGAATGAGATTGGTCAAAAACTTAGTCATCTAGACAATGTTATTGTTGAAAAAGATGTGCGGCTGAATGAGGTAGGCGAACAGATCGCCACTCTGAGCTCCACAACACACCAAAAAGAATCCCTGCTTAACGATCTCGGTGTTGAGATCAGCCGCCTAAACATGCTTTTGATTGAAAAAGACGCCTACCTTCGAGAGCTGGGGTCTGAGGTAAGCCGTCTTCAAACCACGATTGCGGAAAAAGACTCACGCCTCAGTGAAATAGGGCAAGAGCTTTTCAGCACTAACGTGGCTCATGAACAAAAAGATTTTCAACTAAGCGAAAAAGGACATGAGATAGATCGGCTCAATCGTATAATTTTAGAAAAAGACTCATTGCTCGCCAACACACACCAGAAAAGTCTCGAGGCCAACTTGCAACTCCTTCAAAATGACTCTCAGCTTACTAAGCTGGACATGGAAGTTAACCGTCTTAACGCCACTATTAGCGAAAAGGATGATGTCATTAATTCACTGAAGGAGCAGTTAGAAAGGACTGTGGTGCAGCTATCAGAAGAACAGAAGAGCTGGACTCATGCAATAGAGCAAGAAAAATCTCGCTTTAACCAATTAAGCCAAACCCGACTCCTGCGCTGGCGGGACGCTATTGCAGCACGCCCGGTATCAATGCGCGGCATTGCTAAAATTATTTATTTGAGCGGCAGCCTGATCATGCCGTCCGCATTAAGAAATCGTCTACGCGTCACCTTGCGTCCTATTATCCAAAGTTTTCGTGCCAACAATGCAAACTTAGCTGTCGGTACGGCGCCTGAATCCGGCTATTTAGTAAAACAACCCAAAAAAATCGCCAGTACTCGGCCAGTTGTCGTACATGTAATCGCCAACTTCATGACTGGGGGCTCATCGCGACTAGTAGTCGATATTTACGAGTACCTTGGCGGTCAATACGATCAGAGGATCGTGACCAGCTTCGCACCTCAACCCCCAGCTTATATTGGAATACCTGTTGAAGAGGTTCGCTTCCCTAATGACGAAGCTCCGTTCGTAAAGCTATTTGAAGAGATTCGCCCTGACTTTATCCACATGCACTATTGGGGTGATTGTGACGAGCCTTGGTACGCCAAGTCGATACAGGCCGCAGAAACCTTGAACATTCCGGTTATTCAAAATATCAATACTCCGGTGATGCCGTATTACTCGGAGGCTATCAAACGCTACGTATATGTTAGCGACTATGTAAGGCGTGTATTTGGTAAAGACCAGTCTGAACATGTGACAGTTTATCCGGGTTCGGATTTCGCCATGTTTCAATCACGGAATAATCGCAAGCCTAAAGAAGACTGCATTGGGATGGTTTACCGCCTTGAAGGGGATAAACTCAATGCCGAGTCCATTATGCCTTTCATCCTGGCGGTCCAGAAAAAACCGTCAACCAAGGTGTTGATCGTGGGAGGTGGCAGTTTGATGGAGCCTTTCATGAAGGCTACCGAAGAGGCGGGTGTTGCTGAAAACTTTGAGTTCACTGGTTATGTATCTTATGACGCTCTGCCCGCCATCTATGAACGCATGAAGATTTTTGTGGCGCCTGTCTGGAAAGAGAGTTTCGGCCAAGTCAGCCCGTTTGCGATGAATATGCGCGTGCCGGTGGTAGGCTTCGATATTGGTGCGATAGGAGAAATCGTCGAAGACGCTTCTCTGCTTGCACCGCCCGGAAACTCCGAGGCACTGGCTAATATCATTGTATCTTTGCTTGAAGACACTCCGCGTCGCCTAAAAATCGCTGAACTCCATAGAAAAAGGGCCCAGAATAATTTTTCAATTCAGGCAATGATTAAGGGTTATCAGAACATTTACAGCGACATCATGGTTGAAAAGAAAAAATGAAAATCGTCTTTTTTGTACATTGTTTCTTCCCTGACCACTTCTATGGGACAGAAACCTACACCTTGGAGCTGGCGAAGAATTACGCCGCTTGGGGCCATGACGTGACTGTCGTCAGTGCGATTTTTCAGGGTGAGCCCGCAACAGAAAACCTCCTCTCTCATTTCGAATATGAGGGCATTAAGGTTATCTGCGTGGACAAAAATAAGGTACCGCACAGTCGTATCAAAGAGACGTACTATCAACCAGAAATGCGCGAGATACTCAAATCACTGCTGTCTGAATTGAAGCCGGATGTGGTGCATGTCACTCATTTGATTAATCATACCTCCGTGCTGCTGGAAGCCACCTCAGCGCTGGGCATTCCTACTTATGCCACCTTCACCGACTTCTTTGGTTTTTGCCTTAACAATAAATTGGAAGCTGCGGATGGTGCGCTTTGCGCAGGGCCATCCCCGAGTCGGTCCAATTGTGTAGCGTGCTATATCAAGGAAGCGCTCGCGGCAAAGTCGGTGGGTGGATGGGTTATGCCAAGTCGGCAACGGCTGCAAAAGTCATCGCAACCTCGGCGACGTTCCTGCGAAAAATGCCAGGGCTAAAGAACGGTGAAATAGATGGCACGATTGAGGACATCGCTCGACGTCCCGACACGCTTATTTCCCTCTATAACCAGGGCTATAAGGGGGCCGTTGCGCCGACGGCCTTTCTGAAAAAAGCTTATCTGGCCAACGACGTGAAAGTGCCCATGCACGCGCTCTGGTTTGGTATTGATATTGATCGCACCGCAAAACCCGCTCGCGCGGCCGGACACATCCCGACCATCGGCTTCATTGGCCAGATCGCCCCCCATAAGGGTACCGACCTGCTGATTGATGCATTCCAAAGGCTGCCAAAAAATGCAGCACGCCTTAAGATCTATGGCCCAGCAGATCAGGATCCCGGCTATATGGCTGACCTTAGGGCTAAGGCAACCGGCGGCGATATCGAATTTCTGGGCACCTTTGACAAAGGTGATATGGTCAAAATCCTCAGGGATCTCGATCTTCTCGTGGTACCTTCGAAGTGGTATGAAAACAGCCCATTGGTGCTGCTCAATGCGTTGGCGACACATACCCCGGTGCTCGTTTCCGACGTACAGGGTATGACAGAGTTTCTCGAACCCGGGGTCAATGGTCAGGCGTTTGCGAGAGGAAGCGCTGACGACTTGTATAGAAAGCTATCCAGCTTGGTGTTGGCGCCTTCGACCCTTTATGGTATGGCTGCCACTACACACTACGATCGGACCCCAGAAATGATGGCAAGGGAAACATTTGCCATGTATGGCGCCTGATTACTAAGCCGATGATTGCCATCTATCCAGTAAACGGATGATGGCAATTCGTTGCACAACATGATGTATGGTGCTAGGCAGTATGTTCTTCCTTTTGTTTATCCAGCATTCAAGGCACGTAGCGCAAATGCCGACTCCCTCTGAGGCCGTATGAGCAGCTCACTCTTGCCCTATCGCGCCCCACGCATATTGCTTTGCGTGCATCAGTTCTTCCCGACGTTCGGTGCCGGAACCGAAGTGCTCGTTCTCTCCACCGCGAAAGCGATGCTCAGCATCGGTTATGACGTGCGCATAGTTACAGGCGCCCTGCGAGAGGGGCAAGGCTATTCGAGCGACACCTATGAATATCAAGGGCTTATAGTACATCGGATCTGGACGCCGTACAGGCAGGGACAATTCACCACCGAGACCGTCTTGGAGGAGTATTACAATCAAAGTTTGGTTCCGGAATTTGAGGCTATTCTCGACTCATTCGTACCGGACCTGGTCCATTTTTTTCATTTCAAAAATCTAACGTTATCCTGTTTGAAATCCTGTTTGCAGCGCAAAGTTCCCACAGTATTCACGCCCACGGACTATTGGCTGGCGTGCAGAACTTGCCAACTTTTGAAACCTTGGGGCTCATCTGAATGTCTGGGCCCGGGACCGCGCGCGGAAAACTGCCTAAAACACCTGTTAATAAACACCAATAAGCGATTCGTAGTAACGCTGGCAAAAAAAACACCATCACTACTCATATCTTTAATTTTCCGGCTTTTTTCTCATCTGCCGATTACTAAGCTAACCCGATATCGAAGAGTTTTTATCGATTTAAAAAATCGAAATTCTGCCATTACAAGTTATCTGTCGAAAATAGATCTTATTCTGCCACCCACGCAGTCGCTTGAATCGTTATTACTTGCCAACAACATTCCTAGGGCAAAGATACAAGCACTCCGCTATGCAATTGAGGCGCCTGTCACAACGCGTGATTTAATCGCCAGAGAACACTTCAGATCTCAAGATTTCACCATTGGTTTCATTGGCACATTGGTTGCTCATAAGGGCTGTCACGTCTTGCTTGACGCAATCAAAGCGATCAATAACAGAAATGTAGTTGTGAGAATATACGGTAACACGGAACACTATCCAGACTACGTTGCGTCTTTAAAGGCCCTGAGTGCAGGAGACCAGCGCATTCAGTTCGCCGGCACTTTCGCGCATGATCTGATTGGCGACGTGATGGCCGAGCTGGACACGCTTGTTATTCCGTCAATTTGGCGAGAAAACGCTCCTTTAGTATTACTGAATGCCGTGGCAAGCGGTACTCCTGTGATAGCCAGCGATGTCACAGGTATTACGGAATATTTGAGTACCGAAGACAACGTCGAGCTATTTCCTGCCGGTGACAGCCAGGCATTGGCCCATATACTTGAAAGCAGGATTAATTCCATCACTGAAATCAATGGCTCGCATCGGACGCCAAGGATTGCAGGCTCCCCCTTAAAAATGTACGCCAAGGCCTTGGACGAGGCGTATATCAGGCTGATGAAAAGGCCGTACGAAAAAAAGGAGAACGTATGAAATATGTAATTTTTGGTGGTGGCGGGTTCATCGGGTCCACTATTGCAGATCAACTTTTAAAAGAAGGGCACAGCCTCCGTATTTTCGAACGCCCGCGAGTGGAGCCTTATCGAGCATTTACAGAAGACGAATCGGTTGAGTGGATCACTGGCGACTTTCAGAGCAAGCACAACCTTCATAGCGCAATGGAAGGCACAGACGGGATACTTCATCTAGTATCAACGACCCTTCCCAAATCCTCCAATGAAGATACCATTTACGATATCCAAACCAACGTTGTCAGCACACTAAACATGCTGGATTCAATGGTTGAGCTAAATATCAAGAAAATTGTGTTTATTTCCTCAGGGGGTACCGTGTACGGCCGCCCACATCAGATGCCAATTCCCGAAACCCACCCTACAGAGCCGGAAGTTTCTTACGGCATCAGTAAGCTGACAATCGAAAAATATCTGTACCTGTACAGCCAGCTGCATGGAATCCAACCTATTACTCTGCGCGTTGCAAATCCCTATGGAGAACGTCAACGTATTGAGACCGCTCAGGGTGCGGTCGCCGCCTTTATTAACCGGGCCGTTGCCAATAAACCCATTGAAATATGGGGTGATGGTAGTGTTACCCGCGACTATATTTATATAAAAGACCTTGCCGACGCGTTTATCAAAGCATTGGCCTATAATGGAAAACATCAAGTTTTCAACCTTGGATCAGGCTCCGGTACATCGCTGAATGAGCTTGTCAATACTATTGAAAAGATCATCAACAAGCCCATAGAGCGCACTTACAAACCGGGGCGCCCATTCGATGTCCCGATTAATGTTTTAGATTGCAGCCTCGCGGAACGGGAACTGGGCTGGGCTGCCCAGCGCAATTTGGAAGACGGCCTCACCAGTACCATTGAATGGTATATGAACCAAATGGATCATAAACCGAAGACCGATGAAAGCGACTGACTAACGCTCCCGTAAATCTTAGGGTTTCGGGACACGCTTGAGTCACAGCGCTTTGGGTTCCGCAAGACCTAACCGGATTGATGCGACGCGCTGGATGTCGGTGAGGGTTTCAGGGCGGGTCATCTTCTGCCATTCAAACACTGCCGGGAGCTGAGCGCCCATTTGAACTGGCGCACGAATTCCTCCAGGTGGTTCTGTACGACGCGGTAGAGCGTCACCAGGTCGCCGTTGATGTCGTTAAGAACTTCAACAGGCGCAGCCTGGGGACGCATGTTGATATAAAAGGAAAAAACGCCATTTTACGTCATGTTTGAAACACGCATTACGGCCTATAAAAATCAATAACTTAGCGTTGTATATTCCTACAGTGGTCATCCCTTTCCGGCGTTCTGCCGACCAGACACCAAGCCACCTAAAGCACGTCAACTGCAGACAATGCCCATCCTGACTAAATCATCACACACTCAAGCCTCCAGTGCCTGCGGCAAGCCTTCATCAAACCCGAGCCATCTGATACGATCGACAGTCTGACAAAGGAAACTACCTTTCTTAATGGAATATCCGTGAAAGCTGCGATAAAAAAATCAAGATTTGCACTAGCGTTCCTAGTTATGCTAATGGCATTCCAGTTCAACCTATTCAAAACAACATCTGACTTTCAGTTCAAGACTTGGCGAGATGGGTCTGAGGCATTAGTTCTTGGCAAAATATTTGCTGATGCCAACGGCATCGACACCGGCCATAGCAATTTGGGTTTCATTGAGCGCGGGGAACCCATTAAAGGGCCCAATGTTCTTGCTGTGTATAAACGAATCGATACTCCAACTGGAATAGAGACAGCCAGGATTTCAGATGACTATTGGACAAACGGATTCAGCAACTCAGCCAATAAGCTTTTGATCAAAATAGCGGATGTTAATTCAATCGGATATGCAAATAACGAAGTTAGAGCAGGTCAACACATAACATTCCCTGGCGAGCGAGTCAGGGCCATAAACAGCGTCGAGAGATCAGGACCTTATGATGTAGTTTCTTATAGAGGGGATTTTATTAACCCAAACAGCATCAAAAGTGATGAAACCATAAAACTTGGCGATCAGATTGAGTTTAGCTTTAACCAATATCCGCAACAGTTCGGCATTCAGGCTCTCGCACTTTCCTTCGCCTACAAATACTTTCCTCTTGTTGATTCAGTTTCTTCGCTCCAATTCTTGATGTCCGCCATGATGGCCTTGGCATTGACATTGATGATTCGCGAGATAGGGCTAACCATATCAACTACTTTTGCTGCGGTATTTTTTGTTTGCATGGTCGGTTCGCCATGGGTGGTAGCGATTTCCAGAAACTTATACTGGGCTTCTTTCCTTTGGTTCCTGCCGACCGTAATGGCGATGTATGCCTATCGGTGCCCTCCCAGCTCGCGCGCGCGCCTAGTGGCTATTACGCTGTATGGGGCATTGATCTTCCTGAAGTCTCTGGCTGGGTATGAGTATACTTCATCAATCGTACTGATGTCGCTCATGGTGTTTATGATCGACCCGTTCAGAGCAAGCCCGATATTAGGACTGAAAAAAGCAATTCGAATGACGGTGACTATGGGAGGGGTGGCAGTAGCTGGCTTTCTGATCGCCATACTAGTGCATGCTATAAACCGCGCCGACACCCTAGCTGAAGGGATTAGCCAGACGCTGGGAAGGGATGCGTTGAAATACAGTGCGCTCGGTCGGCTAAATGGAGTGGTGGTCAGTGGACCAGACATTCCCCTGTCATTTTTAATCAGCGAATACGTAAACGAGTGGAAAACTCCAGTATTGTTCTGGCTCGAGGGAAGCAATGTTTTCAGTACGCTTCTGCTACTTACCGGATTATCACTCGTCGCACAGTTTTATATCCGTGACGCGAATGCTCGCCGGGATGCGGCGCTGGTGTTGGTGACTCTGCTTGCCCCACTCAGCTGGTTCATTCTGATGCAAAAGCACTCGGCAATACACGTCCACCTGAACTACGTACTTTGGTACTTTGGGTTTATACCTGCATGCATGTTTGTAATTGTCAGGGGCTACCTACTGATAGCTTGCAATTTAAAAGAGTTGAGGCGGACTACTTAATCAAGAAAAAATAAACCGCCCTATCATCTCCCAAGCGAATCATACGCCTGTTCGCACGTTACTCCGCGGGCACGGCTTTGGTCAGCAAATCCAGCCAAGTCGCCCGCTCGCTGATCAGCGCGCTTGAGCACGTCGGAAAGCACCATGACGGCGCGGGTAGCTGCCGCGCTTGCGGCGGCAGTGCAGGAATTGCCGCTGGCTTGACTGGCTGCGATGCGATGCGACCGGCAACGCCATCGGCTGCGCTGTGCAACCGGTCAGACTCGCGATTAGCAGCAGTGACAGCAGCGGCAGCGGTGTCAATAAGCGCTTGACCATTCTGGACCACCTTGTTGATTGGTAAGCGCTCCATAAACCCCACATTCAAAGCCGCCGCGTGATGTTCGGATGCTGTGCTCCCGATTTCTTTCTGGAGCTCATTCGCCGTGATGCGTCCCGACGCAAAAGTCGAAAAAGTGTATCTCTACCCCAAGCCCGTCGACTTCCGAAAATCCATCGACGGCTTGGCTGCCCTTGTCGAACTGGACATCAAGGCCGCGGTGTTCGACCCCGTGCTTTTTTTGTCTTCCTCAACAAGGCGCGCAACCGGTTGAAGATTTTGTATTGGGAGCGCAACGGCTTCTGCCTTTGGCCCGAGCAACTGGAGTCCGAGTACTTCAAACATCGCCTGCTGTAACGGACGAGGCAATTGTATTGACTGTCAGGAACTCGACTGGATGCTCGACGGTTTTGACCTCGGGCATCTACAGTTACCGCGACTGCGAAACGGCACCGGTCACGGCGGACAAACCAGCGCAACTGATTGAAAAAAGCATGGCCAGCCCGAGCGCTCTGGCGATGCTGCTGACCACCAAATATGTGGACGGTTTACCGCTTCATCGATTTGAAAAAGTGCTGGGCCGCCACGGCATTGATATCCCGCGCCAGACCTTGGCTCGCGGGGTGATCCAGTGCGGCGAGCACTTCCAGCCGCTGCTGAATTTAATGCGCGACAGTCTGCTGTGCAGCCGCGTGATCCACTGCGATGAAACGCGGGTGCAGGTGTTGAAAGAGCCCGACCGCGAGGCAAGCAGCCACTCCTGGATGTGGGTGCAAACCGACGGCCCACCCGATAGGCCGGTAATCCTTTTTAACTACTCCACCAGCCGAGCGCAGGAGGTGCCGACGCGCCTGCTCGATGGTTATCGCGGTTACACGTGATGACCGATGATTACGCCGGTTACAACGTCTTGGGCGCACAGGAAGGCGTCGAGCGTTTAGGCTGTTGGGCGCATGTTCGTCGCATGTTCGTTGAAGCACAAAAAGTGCAGCCCAAGGGCAAAACGGGGCGTGCCGACATCGCACTTGACCTGATCAACAAGCTGTATGGTATCGAGCGCGACCTTAAAGACTTCAGTGACGCTGAACGCAAAGTCGGCCGTCACGAAAAAAGTTTGCCGATACTTGCTCAGTTGAAAGCTGGCTCGAAAAGACGCAGCCACAGGTTACCGCTCAGAACGCCTTGGGCAAAGCCATCAGTTACCTGGCAAGCAACTGGAGCAAACTGGAGCGATACGTCGAGGAAGGCTACTTACCGCTCGACAACAACGCCGCGGAGCGCGCGATCCGCCCCTTCGTGATCGGACGCAAGAACTGGCTGTTTAGCGACACGCCCAAAGGCGCTACAGCCAGCGCTCAACTTTACAGCCTGGTCGAAACCGCCAAAGCCAACGGTCAGGAGCCCTATGCGTGGCTGCGCCACGCGCTTGAGCGCTTGCCAGCGGCATCCTCGATTGAAGATTACGAAGCCTTGTTGCCGTGGAACTGCTCGCTGGCATCTCCTAGCAGAGAGCGCGCCACCAACCTTGAGCTCGGTGGTTTATGGAGCGCTTACTCTTCCCTCATCGTCGCGAGTCATCCATAGCCGATAGTTCAGCAACAAATTGGGAGGCTCGGTATTGGAGGAATTGCTGGGTGATCACCCAAGGCCATCAAGGCCAATGGGGGTAAACACTAGATAGCTTTTGCCTCAAGTGGACAGAAATGCTGAATTGGCCGGTTTTTCAATTGAATAAGCCCATCCGCCTAGATTCAAATCTAGTAAATGGCATGCGCTACTTTGTTGGGAAAATGGCGCGATGATCGTCCCAATCAGCCCTGCCTTCCTTGATCTGAACAAGCTGGCCAGGTATCGCATATGCAGCGATGCCCAGTGTTACGGCGTTCTCAAAGTCTTCGCGAGAGATAGGAATAATACATTCGAGAAGCTTGTTCCCTTGACAGTACTTTACCAGAGGGAAGTCGCCTACGTTGGAGATTATCTTTTGATTTGAATCGTTTAAGTGAATGGCGAAACTTAGCCCGCTAAGTGTTCCTGGGATGATTTTGATGAGTGCGACTTTGTGTTTGTCAATGGAGTCAGACGACTCATATTTTACTTCAGAGATGGTTGTGCCATCAATAAATGTGACCTTTCCGTCGACAATTTTCGGCTTTTCTATGCTTAGCATTGAATAAATCATACTCATTGCAACTGCAGCTACCGCGATAGCGGGGATCAACCAATATTTCTTCATTTTCAGAACCTATTCAGATGAAATGCAGCGACGGTGGCAGTGAGCACGAGAACACAGCTGATCGCAACCGGGCCGTAGCTTGATCTGAAATTTTCTTTCATGGATATGTGGCGACGATCCCATGCGTTCATGATCAAGCAACGGCAAGGGTCCTCAATGCCTTTATAGAGCAGGGCCGATGAGGCTAATGCAATCGTCCAGAATATTGCGTATCCAGCAAGACCGTAAGGTTTGATCGCTTCGGTGTAAGGTTCAATAAATGTGATCAGAATTGCATGAACGAGGTAAAGCGAGAAGCTGATTTCCCCCAAGAAGACCAGCGGCTTGGTCGATAGGAGTGCACCAATTGGCCCTTTGCTCAAAGCAAATACCAGGATTAGTACGCCCCAAATAAGCCAGATACCCTCGCGTTGAAAGTAATAGCCAGCAGCGGTGCCAAACGTATCAGCAATCCGTGCAGGATTGCCAGCCAGCAGCATACCTGCGACAACCAGAGCGAGCGCCATCAGTTCAAAATACAACCAGCCGAATGTACTGGCTTTGAACTCATGTATTGCTGGCGTCATGAATACTTTTGCCAAGAAAATCCCGAACATGAACTCGAAAACCCTGACCATTGGGTTGAAGTAGATCGTTCCCAGCAAGCTTACGCCGTTATAATTGTCGGTAGACTTCAATTCCAAGGCATTACCGGCCACGATGAACGCGGTCACCACGAGGGTTGCAGCAAAGAATAGCTTCGCCCAATGCTTGCTCCACAGCCCGATGAGCAGCGGGAACAGTAGGTAGAAGAACATTTCGTTGGAAATGCTCCATGCGACGCCATTGAATGACAAGGCCCACAGTTTGAGGGGGATCCAAGACTGAACCAATGTTAGGTTTGAAATCAGCCGCAACATGCCTGATTCCCCACCGAAATAGGTATAACGGTCAAAGTGGAATATCAGCCCTATCCACATGATGCAGGTGACGAAGTGAAGCGGCCACACACGCGCAAATCGAGCTACCAAAAACCGCTTGATAGACCCATCTTTCGAGAAGTCTTTGTAGTTATAGGCGAGAATGAATCCGCTAAGCACAAAGAAAAATGAAACGCCCTGGCCTAACGGAGCGGCTTCGGCGATCCCGAATGACCCAAAGATCGGGTGCGCGTGGGTAAGTACGATCATCGCTGCAGCGAAAAACCGCAGGGACGTCAGCGCGTCCAATTTGTGCTTAACGTTCACAGTTCGTACCACGATAAAAAAGGGGGGATATGGTATCGCTATGTCACTCTGATTTAAAGGAGTACACGACATGTATTCAAATTGTCGATGCCTCGGATCCATGTCAAATTTTTTTGATGTAACCACTGGTCCAGGCGTCTCATTAGTTGGGATGAGGCGATAGGAGCGTGCGTAGCTGTTGCGGCCTCAACCGTTTTATTCCACTCGAACGGCTCGGCTGAATGCTCATTGTGAGCCTCGATAAATTGGCGGCTAGCCGTCGTCAGGTCGGCGACGCTGGTAAGGGCGCCCCGGTACAGCGCTAGTCTTTCCAGTTGTGCAAACCAACCTTCCACGGCGTTCAGCTAGGACGCGCTTGTCGATGTAAAGTGCAATTTGAAACGCGAATGCTTTCCAGCCATTGCTTGATGCAGCAGTTTTGTGGATCGAACTGTTATCTAGGATCACATGCCGATCCAGGCCAGCTGGCGTGCTGCGCTCAATCTGTTACAGAAAAGCCAGAAGTATCTTGACTCGATGGCGCGGATAAACCGCCCAATGACTTGGCCGGTCATTATGTCGAATGCCGCGTATAGACTGCTGTACCATGGCGTTTGTAATCATGTGTCGATTGACCTGGGGATAGCGGCAGCATCGGTTGGGTGCGATCCAACGCCTGGATCAGGGTTTTCTCGTCAACCGACAACACCAGGGTGTTATCCGGCGAGTTCAGATAGAGCCCGATCACGTCGACCGCCTTGTCGGCGAAATGAGGATCGCTGCTGATTTTGAAGGTCTTCAGACGATGGGATTTGAGGTCGGAAGCGGCCCAGACCTGACGAACCTGCCACGTGGTGACCCGCGAATACTTGACCATCAAACGAACGCTCCAGTGAGTGACTTCCTGGGGGGTACGCGCCGAGTGGTCAACGTCAGGATTTCGGGTCGTTCAAGCCCTCAAGACCCGCCTCCAGATAGCGCTTTCGCCATTTGAACCATCGGCTCCGAGATCTGAAGCGGATGGCTGACGTCTTTGGACGTGAATCCATCGTAAGCGCTCCATGAACCCCACATTCAAAGCGCTTAGCTGATCCCGGATGCTGTGCTCCCGATTCTTTCTGGAGCTCGTTCGCCATGATGCGACCCGATGCAAAAGTCGAAAAAGTGTATCTGTATCCCCAAACCCGTCGACTTCCGAAAGTCCATCGACGGCCTGGCTGCGCTGGTCGAGTTGGACATTAAGGTCGCGGTTTTTGACCCCGTGCTTTTCGTCTTCCTCAACAAGCCCCGCAACCGAGTGAAGATTTTATATTGGGAGCGCAATGGCTTCTGCCTATGGCTCAAGCGCCTCGAATCCGAGCGCTTTAAAACATCGCCCGATGCCAGCGACGAGGCGATAGTCCTGACCGTCCAGGAACTCAACTGGATGCTCGACGGTTTTGACCTCTGGCGTAACCGTCCCCATCAGGTTTTGACGCCACGATTCGTGGCCTGATTCGGTATAATCCAGGGCATGATTTCGATGCCCAAAGACCTTCCTGACGACCCCGCGCTACTCAAGCAATTGCTAGAGCAGATGCTGATTGAGCGCGAGTCTAATAAGGGCCGCATCGTCCATCTTGAAGAAGAAAACGCGCTACTGCGCCAGCGCCTGTTCGGACGTAAGTCCGAGCAGACAGCCGATCTGGCGACGCCTCAGCTAGCCCTTTTCAACGAGGCGGAAAGCATCGCCGAGCCTGTCGACGAAGACGTCGAAGAAGAGGTTGTCGCACCAGGCAAGCGTCGCGGCAAACGCAAGCCGCTGCCTGCCGACCTGCCACGTATCGAGGTTATCCACGAACTTCCCGAGCATGAACTGACGTGTGCCTGCGGCTGCCGTAAACACGCGATTGGCGAGGAAGTCAGCGAGCAGCTTGAAATCGTACCGATGCAGATCCGAGTGATCAAACACGTTCGTAAAGTTTACGGTTGTCGCGACTGCGAAACGGCCCCGGTTACTGCGGACAAGCCGGCTCAACTGATTGAAAAAAGCATGGCCAGCCCAAGTTTTCTGGCGATGCTGCTGACCACCAAATACGTGGACGGTTTACCGCTCCACCGCTTTGAAAAAGTACTGGGCCGCCATGGCATCGATATTCCACGTCAGACCCTGGCTCGCTGGGTTATCCAATGCGGTGAGCACTTTCAGCCATTGCTGAATTTAATGCGCGACAGCCTCTTGGCCAGTCGGGTCATCCACTGCGATGAAACACGCGTGCAGGTGTTGAAAGAGCCTGACCGGGAGCCAAGCAGTCAGTCCTGGATGTGGGTGCAAACCGGTGGCCCGCCAGACAAACCAGTGATCCTTTTTGACTACTCCACCAGCCGCTCGCAGGAGGTTCCAACGCGCCTGCTCGATGGCTACTGCGGCTATCTCATGACCGATGATTACGCCGGTTACAACGCGCTTGGCGCGCAGGACGGAGTCGAGCGTTTAGGGTGCTGGGCTCATGCACGCCGTAAGTTTGTCGAAGCGCAAAAAGTGCAACCCAAAGGCAAGACAGGCCGGGCGGATATAGCGCTGAAGCTGATCAGCAAACTATACGGCATCGAGATCGCCTTCAAAGAGAGCAGCGATGAGGGGCGGAAAAATGGACGTCAAGATTTAAGTCTCAAGGTGATGAGTGAGCTGAAGGCCTGGATGGAAAAAACGCACCCATACATGACCACGCAGAATGCACTGGGCAAGGCTGTGACCTACCTGGCAAACAACTGGAGCAAACTGGAACGATACGTCGAGCAAGGCTACCTGCCCATCGACAACAATACCGCCGAGCGCGCGATCCGGCCTTTCGTCATCGGAAGGAAGAACTGGTTGTTCAGCGATACACCCAAAGGCGCGACGGCCAGTGCTCAACTTTACAGCCTGGTCGAGACCGCCAAAGCCAACGGCCAAGAGCCTTATGCGTGGCTGCGCCACGCACTGGAGCGTCTACCACAGGCATCCTCGGTCGAAGATTACGAAGCTCTGTTGCCGTGGAATTGCAAGCCTGGATCCCACAGCTAAACGCACCGCCCGCTTTTGACTAGGTGGGGTTTATGGAGCGCTTACAATCCATCAGCCAATAACAGCAGAATTTTGGCCCTCTGCCCGAGACGTTGTGCCAGCCAGACCATCCGCGATCAGTCTTGCAGTGTGGCTTGGTCAGATAGCGTTAAAACGAATGGGGCGGCAGGTTTGGCCATGCGCACTACTGCTAAGTGAGGCCGACGTCTGGTTAGTATATCGACATGTTTTTCGATAATCGAACTAACCGCTCAGGACACTAGTGCTCTCATTTGCCTCACTGAATGCCAAGAAGTTCAACAATGATGTAAGCTTCAGACGTGATAGAACATTAATTTCGCCAGCACCACTAAGTTGGTTTTCACTAAAAAAACACTAATCAGCGCATGTTCACTCGGATTCTGTGCTTTGTTAGTTTTGCACCAAAAGCTAAAGCAAGAACCGCATTCGAAAACGCCACACCTGCCGATCTCTGCTGGATAGAAGGGCAGGAGCTATCATTGCTACAACGACTGCGGGGCGCAAGTACGCCTGGCTATAGTTTGAATCGAGCGTACAGTTGCATAGAACCCTATGACACCTGCAGTGACGAAAAACGGAAGCGCAGGAAATACATATCTGACCTGCGTGCCCGGCCAGGAACTAGCATCCAGAATACCCAGGGTCAAGCACCGGGCAGCCAAACCGGCCATGACAATTAGAATCAAAAAAGATATATCTTTATGATTAGCGAACACGGACAGGATGAAGCCCACCACGATCGCTACAGAAAGCAAGTACCCAATAAAACTATACATTTGATAAAGGAAATAATTGTTTGAACCAGCGGCTTTGGCAGATGCAAAAACCTTATCTAAGCGAGAACTACTAAGGCTAGAGACCTCGTCCACTCCGATAACAGAGTTAACCTTTCCTTGTAAAGAAATACTATCACCTGCCCTTACTTTTGAAATATCTGCTTTCGAAATTTCGCCATTCAAACCCTTTAAGTAGATGTACTTTGGAACGGTGTTTGCACCGACTGAAAGTTGAAATGGGTAAGCTTCCGCCGAAATATCAGCCCGTCTCTGGGGACCTATAGATTTCCAATTGTTTGGCGTTTCATCACCGGCGAGAGCCAATAGACTACCTAACGGTGCTGCAACCCAGCCAGAAATGCCGCGTTCCTGGGGGACTTTTCTTCGGCCATCAATGGATACATATTTTTCAAATTGTATTGGTGTCGCAGTTTCATTAGGTGGCTCAAATTGATACCTAGGAAGTATCAACAGCAGGAAAGTTTTCCAGGTAGAATCAGGCACATCCCCTACCCACTTACCCATATCGGGATCTATAAAAGAGGATAGTACGTACGGCCTTTTTATAAGTTTCCCCTGTTCGAAACCATTATTAATATCCAAGGCAATTTGGGAAAACTTCTTATCAGCTTTTTTTGCACTAGTGAACCAACCAGCAGTTGCACCAGCATCACGAAGAGCCCAATAGAACCAGCCATTTCCTATTTCACCATCTGATCCGGCAATAGGATGCGCTGCAATTTCTTTACCGATTGGCCCTTCAAAAAACGGAGCCAGCTCTCGAAATGTTGGGCTTACCTCATACGCTAGAGATCGGGCAGCAGCAGTAACAGTAGCGTGCTTTGGAGTACGACCAACATCGATACTATTCAACGCTTTGACCGCACTTTGATAACCAGGAGCGGAAAGCTCATTGAGCACCAGCATATGCAGGCGACTATAGTTACAGACAGAAATCACACCACCTAGAAAAATTGTTGCAAGCAGAGGAGCGATAATTAGTTTTGCCCCCAATTTCTGCCAATAGCGGCCATGCCACCAAACGTCTTTCTGAAAAAAAGAAAAGAAAAGAACGACTATCAAGGGTGCAAGTAAAACGATGCCTTCCTTGCGAGTCAAATAGGCAAAGGCGAAACCTGCAACAAATAAAATATAGGAGAGCCGCTTAGCAAGGCAATTTTCTGCGCTTCTTAGATTCCAGACTTCGATGCCTGCCGCCAGAGTTAAAACTGTTAATGCGCCAAGCAATGTTTCTGCAAGCCCGCGATCAAAAACCATGATTGCATAAGGATGAAAACCTAACAGCAGGAATACCAGTAATCCTGCTACTCTCCAACGGGTAAACCGTGTAATCGCTAGGGCAAGATAAAGACTGGAGCATATCCAAAGAGCATCGATACCCAACCGAGCAGGAATACCTATAAAATTCAAACTCAGCAGCCAAATTGAATAGGTAGGTATTTGAGCGAAAGCCATGTGGGTATATCCACCTCCCCAAATATACCTAGATGCGCTCTCTATATACCAATACTCATCATATGGACTATTAGTTGCAACTATGTCCCTGTCACCAGTCAGCCAGAATCTGAAAAAGACTAAAACCGCGTAAATGAAAATAAAGCACTTTGAAGACAAAGCGAACCCATGCTTTTTACTACCTATCAATAACATGTCTAGCTCTTATAATTAGTGAAATTCAAAAAAGCGATAAGTACACAACATAGACACCAACCTATCATAGTTTTTGCGGGTTATACATACCAAAACAAGACTTAAACAAAACCGAAATCACCAACAAATTGCCTTTGACAGCACTGATCTTTGTCGGCACCTCACCTTTTGGGTAACGTCGAACAGTCGCTAATTCAACACAGCGATAACCCAACTTCGGTGCCCGATAAGAAAGATAAGCCAAAAGCTCGTATGTCACAAATACATCACGAAACAAAGAGACTTTTGGATCTAGCAGCATTTTCCGACTATAAGCCCGAAAACCTTGAGTGGTATCAGTCCACTTGAAACCAGAGAAAAGACTCAACATGGGCGCATGGATAAAGCGAATAGCGAAATCGCGCGATTTAGGTGTGTTCTCAGCCACTCCACCGGACACAAACCGCGAGGCTTGCACAAAATCGACACCCTGTTTTAGTGCATCAATAAAGCGCAAGATAGCCTCAGGGTCATCTTTGTCGTTACCATCAATGGTAACGATGCCCTCATAGCCCTGGTCGAGCGCAAAGGCATAAGCGCAGCGAAGCTGGGCGCTGAGTTTTCCAGGAGCAGTCTTTAGCAGCAAACCTCGCACGCCGACTTGTTGCAAGGCTTGCAACTCCAGCGAGCCGTCCGTTGTACCGCCGTCGACAATGATGATATCGGCAATACTTTCAATTTTATGCGCTGCCATTCTGGCCAGCAGGCTCTTGATTCGTTCGCCCTCATTGATTACCGGAATCACCACGCACCAGGGGTGCTGGCGACCCAGCCAGAGTTGCGTATCAAAAGAAGGGACTTGCCATGATTCGCGGCCAGCAGGAACAATTTCAGAAGAGTTCATCATGTTTTCCATCACGCCACCCGAGCAGTAATCAGCCCGACGCCAGCAATTACCAATACGATTCCTGCCCCTGTAGTCCAGTGGAAGGATTCACGAAAAAACACGACCGAAAACAAGGCGACAGTCGCTACCGCACCTGCGGTCAGAACAGGATGTGCCACGTTCAACGGCAGGCGCGCCAAGGCAGCGGCATAAAGCAGAAAGGCTGCGCCGTATAGCCCAAGCCCCAGCCAAAATGGCCAATTACTCAACGCCGCCAATGGGTCACTGAGTGAGGGAAACTTGCGTGGGGGCATCATGGCCATCTTCACCAGAACACTGGCGGAAGCATTGGAGAGAATACCTAGAACCAGTATTAGCCATTTCATGCTCATATGCTCACCTCGACACCAGCCCGGCGATAATGCCGCGTCGCCACCTGAAGGGCGCGCTCAATCGATACCAGATGCGGCTCTTCTCTGGTCGCCACCATCTCGATGGAGACCACATGAGTGGGCAGGCACTGCGCCAGGGCAGCCATTACCTGCCCATGCTCAGTGCCACCGTCACCCAATGGCAACAAGTCAGGTTCGCTGGCATGTACATGCCCAATCAGCGCGGCACAGTCTTGCAGAACCGCCAGAGGATCTTCGCCATTGATCGTGAGCGCTCCGGTGTCCAACTGCATACGGATGGCCGGATGCCCAACCGTCTTCACCACGAGGGCGGTTTCTGCGCTGGTGGTCATGAAATTAGCGCCGTAACAAGTAGGATTGGGCTCAAGGCAGATTGTTACCCCCCAGGTGGAAGCGATATCGCCTAGCCGCCGAAAGAAAGAAACAGCGATGTCCGAGGTCTCTTGATTGTTCAATCCGCCACGATCGCGATTTTTGGGGGAGCCAAAAACCAAGCGGTGCGCACCCAAACCGGCTCCGATTCGACATACCTCCGTCAAATGCGCCAGCAACGCCGCCTGGGTTTCAGAGGAACCAAAGACGTTCAAACCCGTGGTACCAAACAAGAGCGCCTGCATGCCGGTGATTTCAATCCCACGCTGAGCCCACCAGTCTTTGACAGCCGCGATATCTTCGTTTGTAGCCTTTGTGGGCTCTGGAAAATACTTGCTCGGTGCAATATCTATAGCGTCAACTGCAAATCGCTGAAGCAGGACTGCGACCGCTTCATCTTCGGCGGCGTCCCACGCAATATTAGAAATCGCCAACCTCATGTGTTTATCCTCACATCGGCCTTGATCGCAAGTGGTTCCGACTGCGCATACGCCCTGACGGCCTGGATCGTTTCCCGGGCGCTGTATTGATAGTGCCCCGTCGCACCAAATACCTGGGCATGTTTGGTCTGCAGGTCATAGGTCGCTGCGGGATTAGGCAAGGTATTGGTGAATGTCTTACCGAAGCCTTGTTGAGACACCTCTGCCACGCTGACAGGTCCGGCAGTGAGGTGAACCAGTTTCAAACCAGCAGCGAGGGCGGTTTGAATGTCATACCAAAGGTTGACCATTGGGTAAAACTGGAACACGCCGCGGCTATCAATGGCCTGAAGGTTGTTGTCATTGAGAAAATCGAAAATGACATTCTTGCGCAACCCTGGGCCTACCAGGCCTGGCAGACGCACAATTAGATGGTTAGGGAAGTGCTCTTCGACGAATTTCTCCAGCAATCTGCGATGCAAACCATAGGCATGCAGGTCCGCCTCATCGACAGGCGTGTCTTCGTCAACGCCCAGGGGACTCTTGAAGACATCCACGGTACTGATCAGGATGAAGGTCTGGCACTTGACGGTTCTGAGGTGCGCAATCAGTGCCTCGATTTTTTGACGATCGGCTTCCGGCTCCCGATTGGCGATCCACTTTTGCGCCGGAGCACCAGCACACACCACCGTATCAAATGACTGGTTATCAATATCGCCAATATTAGTTGAACGATAAAGAGAGGTGAAACTTTCCTGTTTGAGAAGGGTGCCGCCTACGTAGCCCGAATAACCAATAAGCGAATTAAACATTCACCACTCCAAATTTAGTTTTTTCTTGATCGTCAATGCTGGTGATGTTTTCAGCTTCGAGGGTTTCAAAGACGTCATAAATATTATCAATCTTACCGCCGAGGACCGAATAACATCCGGGCAACTCTGCGTGCTTCTCAAAAAGGATTGGCCTTCCGTCATCGCCTTCGTTTTTCAGCAGAACGGTCTTGACCTCGAATAACGAGTCCATGTATTTGGCTTTCAATACCTCGGGCATATAACGCCCCACATCCCGGACCATCCTGTCCACGCGAGTGTCGCGCTTGTAATGGCGTAGCTTTTCGTAAGGATCTAACCCTTGCTGGTCACTCCAGCTCAGGTGCGGTGTATAGCGAACATGGGACAAGGTATGCAGTCCACGCGCAGGGAAGGGCATCATGGAGAAAAACGGGCCATCCATCACCGTGACACCTAGACCTTCGAGTGACGGAGGCATCTGCATCAGGGCCATTTCCGTGATTTCCTGCTTGAGGCCCGTACTAACGCCAGGGAAATCACCCTTGAACTGATTAAGGCTGCTATAGGTGCAGTTAAATACATAACGACTACTGAGAACCTCCTGCTCTCCCTGATGCCTTTCGACGACAACTTGCAAAGCCCCCTGAGCCCCTTTCGAAATCGCGGTCGCCCGAGTTTGATAGCGGACCTGAACACCGTTTTCTTTTAGTTCGCGCTCTGCCCAGCTCGCTAGTTGCGTGGTGTCAAACGCGTACTCCTCAACGAGGTATACATCCTCGATCAAACGAGGCTCAAATAGGTCTCGCAACATGGAATCTGCCGGTTTGATATCCGCCCCGATTTGCTGGCAGAAGCGTTCAAACTGTTTGGCCGTGACCTTCGAGTTGCGTCGGGAGATAGCGTAGAGCTTGGTGAAGTCTTTCTTTATGGCGAGCGGCCAGTCCCGGATAAATTTAGGCAGGTTAACCCGACTTCTATACGCAGTCGTGAAGCTGCGTGGGTAGTGATAACCGTTATGCACACGCGCCTGATTGTTGTAAGAGGCGCGCATCAGTAGCGCGGGCTCTCGCTCAATCAGCACGATGCGCTTGAGGCCGCGTTGCCTGGCCAGATAGACCGCAATAGCCGCGCCATAAAATCCCCCACCAATAATCACGGCATCCTGAGACGGTGGGTGTGGATCGAGATGCGACATCAGGAAACGAATTCACGAGTGGGTTCTGTCGCCTTATCTGAATCCGACACCACTGTTTCGATATTCAGTTTTTCAAGCCGAGTCATGCGGGCACTGGTGAACTCCTGGGCTACATGATACAGCGGGCCTTCATTCGACAGGCTGGCCATGTTCAGGATGTATTCACCCAAAACCAGCAGAACAAGCGAGATCAGAAAGAACATGCCCGATTGTTGTAGCGAAAAACTGACCCATCCTGGTGCAACATCTGTTTTTAAAATGCCGATCGCCAGCACATAGACGCTGTACACCACATTGGAGATGGCACCAAAAAGGGAAAGCGTCGTGACTAAACGCATCGGTGTACGTGTCGTCGAGACCAGCAAACGCATGCCACGGTCAATGCTCTCCCCCAAGCGCTTGGGTCTGGAGGACTTGGGCGCAGAGCTGTAATCCAGGTACGCGCGCGCGAATCCACCGGTGGCAGGCAAATGTCTGTAGGTCATTACCGGCTGCGGATGTTGCAGGATGAAATTGATGACCCGTTTGCTCAGGATTCGATATTGCGGTGCCTCTTTGGCTAGATGGACGCCATTGAAGCGGTTGTAGATGCTATGGAAAACGATGTTAGCCCCACGATAAGCAAGGCTTTGTGCGGGTTTTTGTGAATTATTGGCAAACACCACATCAGCACCGCTGACTGCGCAATCGAGCATTTTCGGTGCGAAGCCAATGTCGTCGACAAGAGGATCAACCACGACAACGAAATCGCCAAGCGCGTTCTCCAGTCCAACCCAAGAGGCGGTATCCGCATCGACCTCTTTGGTCAACGCGTACACCTGCAAATTGGCCAGGCCATTCTCACTAGTGAGCTGTTTCAGCACTGAAATGCTGTCATCGTCCGAGGCGTTATCCACCACGATCAATTCATAGTCACTGACTATGCCTGCAATGGCCGCCACTGCGTCAGACAGGGTGCTTTCCAGGCTTGCTGCCTGATTTCTCACTACAAAAACGACAGACAAAAAACACGGATAAAAGGACATTTCTTACTCTTAAGTGAATGGCTGAAAGCTCCTGCTAGAACACCAATCCGAGCAATAGCGAAAAAATGTATCCCGCGCAACGGTGGCGCTTCCAGCTTCATAAAATCCTGAAGAGGAAGACTTCATGCACACGACACAAGTTTGGGCATTATTCGCCCTGGAAGCCTCAAGCTGATCTTGGACGTGTACGTAGAGGATTTCACGGTCCGCGCGACCCGCTCCTGCTCTCGCCGGAACAAAATGGGCACCATACTAGCAAAAGAGTACTTTTTTAGCATCAGGAATCTACCCTTCCGCTCAGTCTTTGGAGTATCTGGACCTATTGGCTTTAGCGGCAGCTTAGTCGCTGTAGGGCATCAGTATCTGCTGACTTGAAACGGGCGAGAGAGCTGGATACCAGGTGTGCTGCAGAGGGATTTTGAGCCACGCAATCAGACCACGTCTTCTCCAGCCAGGCGTGTAACTGCGCCAGAACCGAGAGGCTGTTTTACTGTCGGCCTTCATGACGATGTTCATCGCCGACTTCTTTAAATCTCGCTCGATATCCCGTACAGCCTACTGATCAGATTCAGAGCTATATCGGCACGTCTGGTTTTGCCCTTGGGTCGCACTTTTTGCGCCTCGACAAACTTGCGTCGCGCATGGGCCCAGCGGCCTAAACGTTCGATACCAGTCTGCACGCCCAAGGTGTTATAGCCGGCGTAATCGCCGGTCATCAGATAGCCGCGATAACCTTCGAGCAGGTGCAACGGTACCTCTTGCGCTCGGCTGGTCGAGTAATCAAGAAGGATCACTAGCTGATTCGGCGGTCCAGCTCCACCACTACCGGACCGGCAATCAACTTACTGTGAATGGAGAAAGCCTCTCGGCCGCTTGGCAGCGCGAGCCTGGAATTTATGTTGAGAATCCTCCCTCTCTTGAATGCGCTGAACGCCACGACCATGCCCACACCTACCATTACGACCCCACCTTACTGGCAGGCCACCCGCTATGGCGTGAAGCTCCCGTTTGAAAACTATCTGAAAGCTATGAGCGGTGGCCGACTTCATGCGCCGCTGTAAGGGCAAGGTGATAGTCAGCATCAACGATCGCCCAGAGATTCGACGGATTATATAACCTCCACGTCGAGACGCTGGACATTCGCTATTGCAACACAAACCAGCGACAGGGGAAGGCTGAAGTCAGTGCCCAGGTTGTTATTGATTGGTGGGATTGGTTAGATACAGGTGTCCGTTTCTGTTCGCCTGGAGTTCTATAAACCCAGAAACAGATACCGGCTTGAGGCAACTCTTAGAGGATGTCCCAGATTTTTTGCAAACGGGATAATCCATCAATAGTGACAAAAAAAGACCTCCGCACTTTCCGCAATTGGGGCCTTTTTTATAGTTGGTGTTGCTGTTAACGCGCAGGCCACCCTTTCAACCAGATATGTACACGGCCAAATAACAAACCTCACGAGACAACTATTTTCTGTAAGTATCTCGCGCAGCTTTCTACTCAGAAGACCTGCGCGATTTACCATTATATAAAGACATCCGCTTCGTCGAGAACCTTGGCATTCGCATCCTTAGCAGCCAATACAACATCCCCTTCAAATGGCCAATCAATAGCCAGGGCAGGATCATCCCAACGAATGCTACGCTCATGTTCAGGAGCATAGTAATCCGTTGTTTTATAAAGAAACTCTGCTGTTTCAGAGAGCACCACAAAACCATGAGCGAAGCCTTCCGGCACCCATAGCTGGTGTTTGTTTTCGGCAGACAAATACGTACCCACCCATTTGCCGAAGGTCGGGGAACTTCGACGAATGTCCACAGCAACATCAAACACTTCACCTTGGACTACACGCACCAGCTTCCCTTGAGCCTGGTGGATCTGGTAATGCAGCCCGCGCAACACACCCCTTGCCGATCGCGAATGGTTGTCTTGGACAAATTGCACAGGACGACCGATAGCATTTTCAAACTGTTGGTGGTTGAAGCTCTCAAAGAAGAAACCCCGATTGTCACCGAATACCTTCGGTTCAAATAGCACGACTTCAGCTATGGCTAATGGTGTTGCTTTCATCAGTAGATGGTCTCGCTCAGAAGCCGCTTGAGGTATTGCCCGTATCCATTTTTAGTCAGAGGTGCTGCCAACCGCTCCAACTGCTCCGTATCGATCCACTTCTGTCGAAACGCGATTTCCTCGGGACATGCGACTTTAAGGCCCTGGCGATGCTCCAGAGTAGCGATAAAGTGACTCGCCTCAAGAAGGGACTCATGTGTCCCAGTGTCAAGCCAGGCATAACCCCGCCCCATGATTTCAACAGAAAGACCGCCACGTTCCATGTAAACACGATTGAGATCAGTGATTTCCAGCTCGCCACGTGGCGACGGCTTGATGCTCTTGGCGATTTCAACCACATCCCGGTCATAGAAATACAGACCCGTGACGGCGTAGTTCGACTTGGGCTCGAGTGGTTTCTCTTCCAGGCTAATTGCCTTGCCCTGCGCGTCGAACTCGACGACACCATAACGCTCCGGGTCGTTCACGTGGTAGGCGAACACACTGGCGCCGTCCTCACGGTGCATCGCGCTTTTGAGCAGCTCATTGAAATTATGGCCGTGATAAATATTGTCACCCAACACCAGCGCCGACAGATCGTTACCAATAAAGTCTTCACCGATGATGAACGCCTGGGCCAGGCCGTCCGGGGACGCCTGCACGGCGTAGGAAATATTCAAGCCCCATTTGCTGCCGTCACCCAACAGCTGTTCAAAACGCGGAGTGTCCTGCGGCGTGGAAATGATCAGGATGTCGCGAATCCCCGCCAGCATCAGCGTGGTCAGCGGATAGTAGATCATCGGCTTGTCGTAAACCGGCAGCAACTGCTTGGAAATCGCCAAGGTTGCAGGGTGCAGACGTGTGCCTGAACCGCCGGCCAAAATAATTCCTTTACGTTTAAGCATGTTCATTTCTCTAGAATTTCTATGAGCATCCGTGCCACGCCGTCCTGCCATTCAGGCAGGCGCAGTGAGAAGGCATTCTGCAGTTTTTGAGTGTTAAGTCGGGAGTTGCCGGGGCGCTTGGCGGGCGTCGGGTAGGCTGCGGTGGTAATTGCACCCACGTTCGCAGGCGTTACCGAAAGCTGAACACCGGCCGCTTGCGCCTGTTCGAGGACGAAACGAGCGTAGCGGTGCCAAGTGGTCTCCCCCGCTGCCGCGAGGTGATAGACCCCACTCAATTGCGGGTTCAAGTGCAGTGCACGAATCGCATGGGCGGTGATGTCGGCCAGCAGGTCCGCGCCAGTCGGCGTGCCGAACTGATCGTCAATCACGTTGAGGCTGTCGCGCTCCCTGGCCAGACGCAGCATGGTCTTGGCGAAGTTGTTGCCACGCGCTGCGTACACCCAACTGGTGCGAAAGATCAGATGCGCGCAACCGCTGGCCTGAATGGCTTGCTCACCTTGCAGCTTGGTCGTGCCGTAGACGCTCAGCGGCCCCACCGGATCAGTTTCCTGCCAAGGTGTATCGCCATCGCCCGCAAACACGTAGTCCGTCGAATAGTGCACGAGCAGTGCATTCAACTTTAGTGCTTCTGCAGCCAGTACCGCCGGGGCTTCTGCGTTGACACGCAGCGCTTGGGCGGGCTCGCTTTCGGCTTTGTCGACGGCGGTGTACGCGGCTGCGTTGACGATGACGTCAGGCGCAAACCGCTGCACAGTGGCGGCCAGGCCTTGCAGGTCATTCAGATCGCCGCAGTAGTCCTGGCTTTTCGAATCCAACGCAAGCAGCTGGCCCAATGGGGCCAGGCTGCGTTGTAATTCCCACCCTACCTGGCCATTTTTGCCAAGTAGAAGGATCTTCATGCCGAGCGCTCGGTGTAGTTCTTTTCTACCCATTCGCGGTACGAACCGGATTGGATATTGCTCACCCAATCCTGGTTGTCCAAGTACCACTCCACCGTCTTGCGGATACCGGTCTCGAAGGTCTCGGCTGGTTTCCAGCCCAACTCACGTTCCAGTTTGCGCGCATCGATGGCGTAGCGGCGGTCATGGCCTGGGCGATCCGTTACGTAAGCGATCTGATCGCTGTAAGGCTTGCCGTCGGCTTGCGGGCGCAGCTCATCGAGCAGGGCGCAAACGGTGTGGACGATGTCCAGGTTCGGCTTTTCGTTCCAGCCGCCTACGTTATAGACCTCGCCCACTGTGCCGGCTTCCAGTACACGGCGGATGGCGCTGCAATGGTCTTTTACGTACAGCCAGTCGCGAATTTGCTGACCGTCGCCATACACCGGCAAGGCTTTGCCTGCCAACGCGTTAACGATCATCAGTGGGATCAGTTTTTCCGGGAAGTGATACGGACCGTAGTTGTTCGAGCAATTGGTCGTCAGTACCGGCAGGCCATAGGTATGGTGGTAGGCACGGACCAGGTGATCGCTCGCCGCCTTGCTCGCCGAGTATGGGCTGTTGGGCTCGTACTGGTGAGTTTCGGTAAATGCCGGATCGTCCTTGCCTAGGGAACCATAGACCTCGTCGGTCGAGACATGCAGGAAGCGGAAAGCTTGCTGCGCATCGCTATCCAGCGCCTTCCAGTGGGCGCGCACCGCTTCCAACAGGCGGAAGGTACCGACGACATTGGTCTCGATAAAATCTTCCGGGCCATGGATAGAGCGGTCAACGTGGGATTCAGCAGCGAAGTTCAGGATCGCGCGCGGCTGGTATTCAGCGAGCAAGCGCTGGACCAGTTGCGTATCGGCGATATCACCCTGTACGAATACGTGGCGCTTGTTACCTTCGAGCGAGCTGAGGTTCTCCAGATTGCCAGCGTACGTCAGCTTATCCAGATTAATGACCGGCTCATCCGTCTGGGCAACCCAGTCCAGTACAAAGTTTGCACCAATAAAGCCAGCACCGCCGGTTACTAAGATAGTCATTGAGTCAGATCTTTTTCAGTAGTGTTGCAAGAATTAGCCCGAGATTTCCCATCAACGTCTGCCGGTACAAACCAGCCGACCGGAACCCCAGCACTCGTCTAAATAATGTTTGACTGCGCGCACGCTTGAAGCGCGCGAGGGTCGTTTGATGCTCTTTGCAAAGACGATGCTGCATGGCTTCGAGCGCACGAATATTCTGATCGTTCCACTCGTAAAAACGTCCTTGAAAAATCATCCATACCCGAGCCAGGCGCGCTGCCCAGCCGGAATTGCTGCCAATCAAATTTTCATCATGCTGGCGGTATTGCATTCTAGGCACGGGTCGTAGTGAACGACCCCGCCCGCTCCCGTGACGAGCTGATAGGCCCACCAATCATGCGAAGGGACAACGACATTCGCACCCGCCTCGGTGATCAGTTCCCGCGCAGCCTGGTTGAAAACCATGGTATTGCCGCCCGCAATGCTCTGAACGAGTGCGTTGGAGAAGTGCGGAGGCAGGGAGAAAAGCGGAGAGAAACCGAACGCAACGCCCGCATCACTGACCAAGCGCGTGCGCCCGCAATACAGGGCAGGTACGTCCGAGGGCTGCTGCGCAGCCAGTCGACGGCCACCTGCAGCTTCTCGTCATCCCAGATATCGTCCTGATCGCACCATGCAAAATAATCCGCCTGGATATCAGTACGGCACGTCAGCGAGAGGAAATTGGCCACGAAGCCTTTTTGCGGTCCGGACACGACGCTCAGCCGGTCGCTGCCCCAACGATCAGCGTACTGGTTAAAAATCGCCAAAGTGCCATCTTTGGAGCCATCATCCGAGACAACTAATGTCCAGGCGTGGTGGCTCTGCCGTTCAATGGAGTCGAGTTGCTCCGCAACGAAGGTTTCGCCGTTGTATGAGCACATCAAAATCGCGACTTTTGCAGAGCAAGCATCGTCCGACAGAGCGCTGGGGGAACTACACGATGCGGAAATAGGCACAATATCCCTTGCGAGCTAACTACATCCTACGGGGATGCAGGACATGGACCACAATAATTTGCGAATTATTGCAGTATTGGTCTGTGAGTACAATCACACTGGTGACCAACCGTCGCGCCCCTGTGGGTCCTACAAGCGCGTCAGGGACGGGGGCCGCACCGATGGCGGCTGCATTTCAGCCCGACCCAATTCTGAAATTCTGACGCGCCCCTGCATCGCCCCCGTTACAAACCAAACAACACCACTGCGCTCTAAAAGCAGCGCCCAAGAGGAAGCCTTTGCAGCATCACCTGCGGGATTCATGCCATCATGAAAAGTTCAATTCATATTTAGCGTTGAATACTTTGACTTCGTAAATGCAGACTGACTTGCATCAACGAACGTTGAATAGCTGCGTGGCGTAGTGGATGGCAAGCCCGGCCTACTTCATTAGGCCGCGAATAACCAACGCTCGTTTGAAGCTACCCAACACTTATCGTCACCAGCTCCAAAATAGCAAGTGACCACTTTGTCAGCTGAAAATATGAGCGGCGTTGGAACTAGAGCTGTAAATGAACACCAACCCTCTCGCTATCATCGGTGCGGGCTCAACGCTGGCGGTACAATTATAGGCCGGGGCACGTCGCTCTATTCAGACCGTCTCGCGCCGCGGCCACTTCACCCGCTCAAGGCTAGGTCGCCCCCTGATATCGGCCGACGGATTATTGCAAAAATAAGTTAAATAACCCCCGTCTCCGGCCGATACCCCCTGAAAGCCTTGCGGATTGAACAATCATGCGTAATAACCAGCCCGTTACCCAGCGCGAACGTACCTTCCCCGCTCAGCAACGATTGATCTCCACCACCGACGCCAAAGGCGTGATCACTTACTGCAACGACGCGTTTGTCGAGATCAGTGGGTTTTCCCGCGAAGAACTGCTGCGCGCGCCGCACAACCTGGTGCGTCACCCGGATGTGCCGGCGGCGGTGTTCGGGCATATGTGGTCCACGCTCAAACAAGGCTTGCCATGGATGGGCATTGTCAAGAACCGCTGCAAGACGGGCGATCACTATTGGGTTAACGCCTATGTGACGCCGGTCTTCGACGGCAATCAGGTGGTCGGCTACGAATCGGTGCGCGTCAAGCCCACCAGCGAGCAGATCCGCCGGGCCGAGGCGCTCTATCAACGCATCAACCAGGGCAAGTCGGCCGTTCCCCAGCGGGACAAGTGGCTGCCGGTGTTGCAGGACTGGGTGCCGTTTATCCTGATCAGCCAGGTGAGTTTCATGATCGGCGCGTCGTTCAATTCCCACTGGGGTTTTGCCCTGGCGGCGGGGTTGTCGGTGCCGTTGGGCCTGCTGGGCCTGAGCTGGCAGCAGCGTGGCCTCAAGCGCCTGCTGCGCCTGGCCGAGCAGACCACGTCCGACCCGTTGATCGCGCAGATGTACACCGACAGCCGTGGCGCCCAGGCGCGCCTGGAGATGTCGATTCTCAGCCAGGAGGCGCGTCTGAAGACTTGCCTTACGCGCTTGCAGGACACGGCCGAGCATCTCAACGACCAGGCAGCGCAGTCCAACACCCTGGCGCACAACAGCTCCAGCGGCCTGGAACGCCAGCGCGTCGAAACCGAGCAGGTGGCCACGGCGGTCAATCAGATGGCAGCCACGACTCAGGAAGTGGCCAGCCATGTGCAGCGCACCGCCGATGCGACCCAGGAGGCCAATCGCCTGACTGGTCGCGGTCGTGATATCGCCGGGGAAACCCGCGAGGCGATTCAGCGTTTGTCGGTGGCGGTTGGGGAGACGGGCGTGACCGTGACTCAGTTGGCCAAGGACAGCGATGAGATCGGCGGCGTGGTCGATGTGATCAAGGGCATTGCCGACCAGACCAACCTGCTGGCATTGAACGCGGCCATCGAAGCGGCGCGTGCCGGTGAGATGGGCCGTGGCTTTGCGGTGGTGGCTGACGAGGTTCGCCAACTGGCGCAGCGCACGGCCGAATCCACCGGGCAGATCCATGCCCTGATCGCCAAGCTGCAGCAAACCGCCGCCGCCGCCGTGCAGACCATGGACGCCGGGCATCGCCAGGCCGAGGAAGGCGTGGCGCGGGTGATGGAAGCGGACCAGGCGCTGGTGGGGATCAGCGAAGCGGTGGCGCATATCACCGACATGACCACCCAGATCGCGGCCGCGACCGAGGAGCAAAGCTCGGTGGCCGAGGAGATCAGCCGCAATATCAGCACCATTGCGCTGTTGGCGGATCAGACCTCGGAGCAGGCGCTGAACTCGGCGCAGTTGAGTGAAGAGCTGACGCATACGGCCAATAGCCAGTACTCGCTGGTGGAGCGTTTTAACCGGTAGACCGCTATCGGGGGCAAGCCCCCTCCCACAGGGGATCTGCGTTTGACTGACCGGCATTGGGACCAGCCACCTCCCCCATTTTGATTTGTGAATACAGTCAAATGTGGGAGGGGCGGTGCGACGATTCGACTTGCCCCCGATAGGGCCCTATAGGCCGCCGAGAAACCCGGCCACCTTCACCGCCGCCGCCTCCAGATGCTGCTCATGGCTAAACCCGGACGCCTTCAACGGCTTCAAATCATGATCCCCCGCCACCAGCCACATCACTTCGATGCTCGGCGATAAGTCATACCCCTCCACTGCCGCCCGGTTCCCCAGGGCATCGCGCTCGCCCTGCACGATCAGCGTCGGCGTTTTCAGCCGGGCCAAATGCTCGACCCGTGGTTTCTCGGGCTTGCCCACCGCATAAAACGGGTATCCCAGGCACACCAGCCCATCAGCCCCCACTTCATCAGCCAATAAACTGGCCATGCGCCCGCCCATGGACTTGCCGCCGATGGCCAGTTTCCCAGCGACATGGCGCCGCACCTCAGCGTACGCCTCACGCCAGGCCTCCAGCAGTTTCGGCGCCGGGTTCGGCGGGCGTTTGCCGCCGTCCAGCCGGCGCTGGGCCATGTAGGGAAACTCGAAGCGCAATACGTTCACGCCGTGTGCGGCAAGGCGTGCAGCCATGTCGTTCATGAACGCCGAGTCCATCGGCGCACCGGCACCATGGGCCAGGATCAGCGTCGGTGGCGCAGCCGCAGCCGCGTTCGAGGCGAGGTCCCACAACCAGCCGTGTTCACGCGCACACCGCGCCCATTGATCCCCGTCAATACTGGCCTTGTGCTCTTTGCCCATGCTTGCCTCGCTATTCAGTCTGCCTATAACTCCAGCCCAAGTGCCGCTTTGCTTGGGTTGAACCGTGGATGGGGAACCATGAACACTACTTTAAGTACCGCCTATAACTACAAGGTGGTCCGCCAATTCGCCATTATGACGGTGGTGTGGGGCATCGTCGGCATGGGGCTCGGGGTTTTTCTCGCCGCCCAATTGGTCTGGCCTGCGCTCAACTTCGATTTGCCCTGGACCAGCTTCGGCCGCTTGCGCCCGCTGCACACCAACGCGGTGATCTTCGCCTTCGGCGGCTGCGCACTGTTCGCCAGCTCGTTCTACTCGGTGCAACGCACCTGCCAGACTCAGCTGTTCGCGCCGAAAATCGCCGCGTTCTGCTTCTGGGGTTGGCAGTTGGTTATCCTCCTGGCCGCTATCACTTTGCCGCTGGGCTATACCAGCTCCAAGGAATACGCCGAGCTGGAATGGCCGATCGACATCCTGATCACCATTGTCTGGGTGGCCTACGCCATTGTGTTCTTCGGCACGGTGATGAAGCGCAACACCAAGCATATCTACGTCGGTAACTGGTTCTTCGGTGCGTTCATCATCACCGTGGCGATCCTGCATATCGTCAACAACCTGGAAATCCCGGTCAGCCTGACCAAGTCCTACTCGCTGTACGGCGGTGCGACGGATGCCATGGTGCAGTGGTGGTATGGGCACAACGCGGTAGGCTTTTTCCTCACCGCCGGCTTCCTGGGGATGATGTACTACTTCGTGCCCAAGCAGGCCGAGCGTCCGGTGTATTCCTATCGCTTGTCCATCGTGCACTTCTGGGCACTGATCACCCTGTACATCTGGGCCGGCCCTCACCACTTGCACTACACCGCGCTGCCGGACTGGGCACAGTCGCTGGGCATGGTGATGTCTTTGGTGCTGCTGGCACCGAGCTGGGGCGGCATGATCAACGGCATGATGACCCTCTCGGGCGCCTGGCATAAGTTGCGCAGCGACCCGATCCTGCGCTTCCTCGTCGTTTCCCTGGCGTTCTACGGCATGTCGACCTTCGAAGG
>NZ_JAFHKI010000052.1 GCF_016937615.1 Pseudomonas lactucae
CCCTCCCACATTTCTAAGCCGTCTTGCCGGTATGGTTATTCAACGAAATAACCTTGGTCTTGCCGATGCGATGACGGTAGATCTCGCGCAGGTACTTGATCGCCTTCTTCACGCAATCGCGTGACAGGCGAATGTCATTGATCGACACAAACTTGTCTTTGTCATTGATCAGCTCGCGGTACTTCTTCTCATACATCGGCTTGATCGCGTACCAGTTGGTGTCGAGGATCTTGGCCGGGTTCTCGAATTCGTTGAGCAGTTCGTCGATACGGTCTTCGTCGAAATCCTCGTGGATGATGAAGTCCAGCATCGAATTGTCCAGCGTGTCATCGAATCGATACGGGTTGCGTGCAAAGCAGCGTTTGATGAACGCGACGATCAAGGTGAGGAAGTCATCCGACAGGCATGGGCTCTTGGCGATCAATGTTGTCAGCGATAAGTTGGCCGAAGCGCCGATCACCAGCGCGTAGCGCTTGAGCGTGGTGTTGGGGAACAGGCTGTTGAGGTGGGTCTTGAGCCGGTTCAGGTCCATGTAGGACAGCTTGTAGTCCTTGGGCAGCGAGACGATGGACACCACCGACGAGCAGTTCTTGAAGAAGTGCAGGTCGTGCAGCGCCGCGGCGTCGTAGCCGGAGTTCTTGTACTGTTCCAGGGAAGCTTTGTAGCGTTTGGACTCGATCGGCAACAGGCTGATGCCTTCGATGGCCTGGGTGACCTTGTTGAAGTGCGGCAGGTCGATGGAGCGGAAGAACAGGTCATCGATGTTCAGGCGTTGCGGCTCTTTTTCGAACACCTTGAACTTGTCATTCGAAGGCGCCGGGGTTTCCGGGACGACGGACTCGGCGTAGGCAATCGCTACGGGACCTGCCAGGCTCATGAACAGGTCGTTGGCATCCAGGCGGATGGTTTCGCCGATGTCGATGCCGGCGCGACGGAAGTAGTTCTGGTCGTAGTCGGTGGTCACGGCCTGGGCGGTGAGGATGTTGAAGATCTGTTGGGAGATGTACTGGTTGGCGTGTTTTTCCATGGCGTTGACGTCAATGTTCTGGATGTTGCCGTCATCGCTTTCTTCGGCGTAACGCATGATGTCGTTGGAGATCAGCATCATCGCGTTCCACGGCCGGATGCGGCCTTTCACGCTGGCTTCGCTGCTGTCTTCGTTGGCGAAGTTGTACGAGAAATCCCATTCTTCCGACAGGTATTTGCACAGCAGTCGCCCGGCGTTGATGTGCAGCGCCTCGGACATTTCACTGCGGTGGTCGGAGATGTTCGGCAATACGCAAATGCCGCTGGTGAAGATCGGCTCGAACACAAAGGCGTGGCCGCTCTTGCTGTCGTGCTCGTCTGCGGGTTTGGTGTCGAACGTTTTGTTCATGTACGAATGCTGCTGGGCAAGGCCGAATTCCGAGGCCATCCCCGACCCCGTCCCGCCGCCGGCGCTGAAGATCGAAAAATACAGACGCGACTGGTTGGCCTTGATGCCGCAGGAGTCGATCAGGTACGAATGGATCATCTTCCAGTCGGGGCTGGAGAAACGCTGGGTGTCTTTGTTGAGGATGATCTTGGCCAGGTACTGGCCGAGGATCGGCGCGTTACCGGCGCCGCCGGCATGGACTTCGGAGAGGTCCATGATTTTCATCTTGCTGTAGTCGCGCAGGAAGCCGCTTTTTTCGCCCTTGCGCGAGAAGCGGATACGCCCGGCGATGTCTTTGTCCAGGTCGCCGAGCATCACCAGGGGTTCGACCAGGAACACCGGTTTGCTGGCCTTGCCGCTGCCCAGGCGCAGGTTGTTGCGGATCCACTGGGTAGGGCTGTAACCCTTGTCTGTATGGCTCTTTTTAAATTGAAGCTTGTCTTCGTTACTGAATTCGTTCAGGTAGAACTTGCGCGCGTTGTACACCAGTTCCGCCACGTCCAGCGCGATGTTTGAACCGCACCGCCCCAGGCCGATCAGGCACACCGACGGGAATTCCTGTTCGCTGCGCGGATCGCTGTCGCCTTCAAGATGGGGCGGGCGCGGGAACACCATGTCGCGCAGGCCATCAAGGTTATCGAGGATACGGTCGGTATTGGTTTCGGTGAAGTACAGGTACTGCTGGGTGGCCAGCGGGGGGGTGGTGCTCAATGACTTTGAACCTGAGGGTTTGTCCGCAGGAGCTGTGGGCAACACGTCGGATACCACGGTGGCAGAGCTGTTTTTAGAAGTCATTGTGCGCCATGTGCCTGGGCGGATGGCTGAAAAGAATCAAAGGGCCATCACGGAATGGGAGTTCGCGACTTTACAGTGCGTCCTTGTCCGGAGAATCGGGCTGACCCTGATAACCCCAGGCAAAACCTGGGCGGACTCTGATTAATCGGCCGTTCGTCGCCGATCTTTAGGCGAGTGATGGCGAAATGCCAAATTTTCGGCGTCAGCAGGTCGGCCTGGCGATGTTCGTTTGACCCTAGGCGCTGACGGGCAGCTCCAGCTCGAAGGCGGGCGCTTCCAGCGGCGCCAGGCCGAACGCGGCACGTGCGGCATCGCAATCGACGTTTTGCTCGCCCTGGCTCCACGAGGCATCGAACTCTCGGCAGGGGCTTGAGCGTTGCTCATAGATCGAACAACGGGTGCCTTGACCCACTTCACCTTCAAGGCTGCAGCAGCGCGCGGGTTTCTGGTCGGTGCCGATCATCGCGACGCGAGTGGGGTTGATCTGGACCACCAGGTCGTCGGGCACCGTGCCGCCCGATGAGGCGCACTCGCCCCAGAAGAAAGACACACGAAAGTATGAACAGCAGGCACCGCAATTCAGACACGGACTGGCTTCGGACATGGGCGTCATCAATAAAAAGTAGGGAGGGGCACTACGGGAAGGCTCGCCATTCTATCTGGGCCATGGCCGTTGGGAAGAGGGGGCAGCACTTATATTTTGCGTAGGGAAAGTCCGGAATACCGGACGAAATCATGCCCTATCAGCTTTACGAATCATTACAGACAAGCGGCGCTCGCCTGACTATGTTGCAAGTACCCGAGCAGGGTGCGTCGTGCATCGCAGCTCTCATAACAATAAAAGAGACGGACCCATGCAGAACTCGACCCAAGCGGCGAATGCCTGGCGCATTCTGTTCCTGCTGTTCCTCGCCAACCTGTTCAACTTCTTCGACCGCACCATCCCGGCCATCATCATCGAGCCAATCCGCATGGAGTGGCACCTGAGCGACTTCCAGCTCGGCATCATCGGTACCGCATTCACCATCGTCTACGCTATCGCCGGCCTGCCGCTGGGGCGTATGGCCGACACCGGCTCGCGCAGCAAGCTGATGGGCTGGGGCCTGTTTGCCTGGAGCGGGTTGACGGCGATCAACGGATTCGTCGGCAGTTTCTGGACCTTTTTGCTGGTGCGCATGGGCATCGGTATTGGTGAAGCCAGCTACGCGCCGGCGGCCAACTCGCTGATCGGCGATTTGTTTCCTGCGCATCGCCGTGCACGCGCCATGGGGATTTTCATGCTCGGTCTGCCGTTGGGCCTGCTGCTGGCGTTTTTTACCATCGGTGCGATGGTCAAGGCGTTCGACAGCTGGCGCGCGCCGTTCTTTATTGCAGCGGTGCCGGGGCTGATCCTCGCGGTGTTCATGTTCTATATCAAGGAACCCAAGCGCGGTGCGGCGGAAACCGTGCAGGTGTCCCAGGAGCGCGTCGACCGCCCGATCCGTCGCGTACTGGCCGTGCCCACTTTCCTCTGGCTGGTACTGGCCGGGTTGTGCTTCAACTTCGCCACTTACGCGTGCAATTCGTTTCTGGTGCCGATGCTGCAGCGTTATTTCCTTATGCCGCTGCAGGACGCCGCCGTCGCTACCGGTGTCATCGTCGGCTTGACTGGCCTGGTGGGCCTGACGGTGGGTGGCTGGATTGCCGACAAGATCCATCAACGCGTCGCCAATGGCCGGCTGCTGTTCGCGGCGTTCAGCCTGATCATCTCCACCGTCACCACCGCCTGGGCCTTGCATGCCGGACGTATCGAGATTGGTGTGTTCGTGGCGCTGTTCAGTGTGGGCTGGTTGTTTGCCTATAACTTCTACACCTGCGTGTACACGGCGATCCAGGATGTGGTTGAACCACGCCTGCGGGCGACGGCGATGGCGTTGTTCTTTGCCGGCTTGTATTTGCTGGGCGGCGGCATGGGGCCGATCGTGGTGGGCGGCTTGTCCGACCATTTCGCCCATTCGGCGATGTATGCCGCGGGGGCCGAGCAGATGACTGAGGCCTATAAAGCAGTGGGTTTGCACGACGCCATGTACCTGATTCCGGTGGCGCTGTTCTTGACCATGCTGTTTCTGTTCCAGGCCTCGCGCAGTTTTGTGCGTGATGCCAGGCGGATGAAAGAGGGGTTGAGCGCGGTTGAGGTGCCGGTTGCGGCCGCGACGGCTTGAAACCGCGGTGACGCTATCGGGGCAAGCCCCATCCCACACTTAACGGTATTCACAAATCAAAATGTGGGAGGGGGCTTGCCCCCGATGAGGCCCGCAAAACCAGCACTGTTCTCAAGTGAATAAAAAAGCCCGCATTGCGGGCCTTTTTTTAAACAGGGCAGGGCGTTAATCAACCCGCCACCAACACCCGAATCGCTTCCAGTCTCAGCGCAGCCTTGTCGAGCATGGCCAGGCCTTGCTCGCGCTGGTTGCGCAGGGCAACCAGTTCACTGTCACGCACGGTCGGGTTGACTGCTTGCAACGCGGTCAGGCGCGCCAGTTCTTCATCGGTGTCTGCCGCCAGGCGACGCTTGGCCTCGGCCACGCGCTCGGCATGACGCGGGGTGATCTTCTCTTCACCGGCGTTGATGCGCGGGGTGAGTTGATCGCGCTGGGCCTGTACGAACTTGTTGGCACTGGCCCGTGGCACGCTTTCCAGCTGGTCGTTCAAGGTTTCGAACGAGACGCGCCCGGACAGGTCATTGCCATTGGCGTCCAGCAGGCAGCGCAGTGCGGCCGGTGGCAGGTAGCGACCCAATTGCAGCGAACGCGGTGCAACCACTTCACTGACGTAAAGCAGTTCGAGCAACACGGTGCCTGGCTTGAGCGCCTTGTTCTTGATCAGTGCCACGGCGGTGTTGCCCATGGAACCGGACAGCACCAGGTCCATGCCGCCCTGCACCATCGGGTGTTCCCAGGTGATGAACTGCATGTCTTCGCGCGACAGCGCCTGGTTGCGGTCGTAGGTGATGGTCACGCCTTCGTCGTCGCCCAGGGGGAAGCTGGCGTCGAGCATTTTTTCGCTCGGCTTGAGGATCAGCGCGTTTTCCGAATGGTCTTCGCTGTCGATACCGAAGGCGTCGAACAGGGTTTCCATATAGATCGGCAGGGCGAACTGGTCGTCCTGCTCCAGGATGTCTTCCACCAGCGCATCGCCTTCACCTGCACCACCGGAATTGAGCTCCAGCAGGCGGTCGCGACCGGTGTGCAGCTCTTGCTCCAGGCGTTCGCGCTCGGCACGGGCCTCGTCAATCAGCGCTTGCCACTCGCCGTCATCGGCGTTTTCCAGCAGCGGCAGCAGGCGCGGGCCGAACTGGTGCTGCAGGGCGTTGCCGGTCGGGCAGGTATTGAGGAACGCGTTCAGCGCTTCGTGGTACCACTGGAACAGACGCGCTTGCGGACTGGTTTCCAGGTACGGCACGTGCAACTCGATCACATGCTTCTGGCCGATCCGGTCCAGACGGCCGATACGCTGTTCCAGCAGGTCGGGGTGGGACGGCAGGTCGAACAGCACCAGGTGGTGGGCGAACTGGAAGTTGCGGCCTTCAGAGCCGATTTCCGAGCAGATCAGCACCTGGGCGCCGAACTCTTCGTCGGCGAAGTAGGCGGCGGCACGGTCACGTTCGAGGATATTCATACCCTCGTGGAACACCGTGGCCGGGATGCCGGAACGCACGCGCAGGGCGTCTTCCAGGTCCATGGCGGTTTCGGCGTGGGCGCAGATCACCAGGACTTTGGTGCGCTTGAGCATTTTCAGCTGATCGATCAGCCACTCCACCCGTGGGTCGAAGCGCCACCAGCGGTTTTCTTCCTCGATGTCCGGCTGCGACTGGAAGCTGACTTCCGGGTACAGCTCGGCGTGTTCGCCCAGTGGCAACTCCAGGTATTCGTCCGGGTTCGGCAGCGGGTAGGCGTGCAGCTTGCGTTCCGGGAAGCCCTGGACGGCGGCGCGGGTGTTGCGAAACAGCACGCGGCCGGTGCCGTGGCGGTCGAGCAGCTCACGCACCAAGCGTGCGCTGGCTTCGGTATCGCCATCGTTGACGGCGCTGAGCAGCGCTTCGCCTTCGTTGCCGAGGAAACCCTGGATGGTCTTGTGGGCCGCCGGTGACAGCCGGCCTTTATCGAGCAGCTCCTGCACGGCCTCGGCCACCGGGCGATAGTTTTCGCTCTCGGCGCGGAAGGCCTGCAGGTCGTGGAAACGGTTCGGATCCAGCAGGCGCAGGCGTGCAAAGTGGCTGTCCTGACCCAGTTGCTCCGGAGTGGCGGTGAGCAGCAGCACGCCAGGAATCACTTCGGCGAGTTGCTCGACCAGCGAATACTCCGGGCTGGCTTTCTCTTCGTGCCACACCAGGTGGTGAGCCTCGTCGACCACCAGCAAGTCCCAGCCGGCGGCGAACAGCGCGTCCTGGGCCTTTTCGTCGTCCACCAGCCACTCAAGGGCGACCAGGGCCAGTTGGGTGTCTTCGAACGGGTTGGCGGCATCGCTTTCGATAAAGCGTTCTTCATCGAACAGTGCAACCTGCAGGTTGAAGCGGCGGCGCATTTCCACCAGCCATTGGTGCTGCAGGTTTTCCGGCACCAGGATCAGCACGCGGCTGGCGCGGCCCGAAAGCAGTTGGCGATGGATCACCAGGCCGGCTTCGATGGTCTTGCCCAGGCCCACTTCGTCGGCCAGCAACACCCGTGGCGCGATACGGTCGGCGACTTCCCGGGCGATATGCAATTGGTGAGCGATAGGTTGCGCACGTACGCCACCCAGGCCCCACAGCGAGGACTGCAGTTGGCGGCTGGTGTGTTCCAGGGTGTGGTAGCGCAGCGAGAACCAGGCCAGCGGGTCGATCTGCCCGGCGAACAGACGGTCGCTGGCCAGGCGGAACTGGATGAAGTTGGAGAGTTGGGTTTCCGGCAGGGTCACCTGCTCGTTCTGCCCATTGAGGCCGTGGTAGACCAGCAAGCCGTCGACGTCGTCGACTTCCTGTACGGTCATTTTCCAGCCTTCGAAATGGGTGATGGAGTCGCCCGGCGAGAACCTCACGCGGGTGAGGGGCGCATTCCGTAGCGCATACTGGCGCGTGTCGCCAGTGGCCGGATAGAGCACGGTCAACAAGCGGCCGTCCTGTGCCAGAACGGTGCCTAACCCCAGCTCTGCTTCGCTGTCACTAATCCAGCGTTGCCCCGGTTGATACTGCTGCGCCATGCTGCCTGACTCCCGCCGTGAAAAAGCCGACTATGTTAACGGAACAAGGCTCCCACGCCCAAGGATTCTGATAAAAACTACTCTGTTTGAAGGCGGCGTCGGCAGTTGGATCGACGGATGGCGGGCACTTGGGAGTGTCGACTGGGTCACAGGTTGGCGAGCTTTTGCTCAAGTCGCCCTGCGGCCCGCCGACAGCCTGTTGATCAGGAGAGTAAAGATTATGTTGCCACCCATGCTGCCCGTCAGCGTTGTGCCGGTCACGTCACAACTTGATCCGGTACGCCAGAAGCCGGATATCCCGCCCGTGGTGCCTGTGCAAGCAGGCGCCAACGAAAGCGCGATCGACCTGAAAAAGGGCGATGCCGAGCAGTCGGCCTTTGTGTTGCGCGAAGAGCAACGCCGCCAGCAGGAACAGCAAAAACGCCGGCGTGAAGCCGAGGAAGACCCGGACCAACACCTGGCCATCCCAGGCGACGAGCTCAATGCCGACAACACCGTGCCCGTGGTGCCGTTGATCGAAGACGCGCCGCGCCAGGGCTTATGGGTGGACGTCGAGGTTTGATCGCTCGGTTGCGGGCGAAGGCCTGCCTTTTGTCGCGCGCTGATTTGCCGTCGGGCGGGGGAGGCCGCATTATTAAGCCCTTCTCGCCACGACGTAAGCCAAGCCATGAGTGATGATGACAAATTGATCGACCTGAATGCCGAGCGCGCCAAGCGGGTTCATGACCTCAATGACAAGCGCCTGAACGAAGTGCGCCAGGCGTTTGAGCAGGCAATGCCGTTAGGCAAAGCCAATAAGAAGCCGAAGAACAAACCGAAAAAGCGTTGAAATGGCCTGCATCTATTGATGCAGGTCAGTTATTGCCCTTCTTTACGCCCCGTTGCGGGCGACATTGATCCCCGTCAATTTTCCCGTCCGACTTCTCCAGTAACTTAGCCCTATCGCAACAGGGCAAGCACAGGAGGCCGGTCATGTTTATCGATAATGTGGTATTCGCCGGAGTGCTGACCGTAAGCCTCATGGTGCTGTTTTTTGTAGGATTTGGAGTTTTTATCTGGAAAGACGCGAACAAGCGTAAAAAACCTTAGGTCTTTCCGGGTTACATGAGCACGCAAGGCATTTTGGGCGACTTCGGTCGCCTTTTTTTTCGTCTGTTATTTGGCAATAAAAAAGGTGCGACCCTTGCGGATCGCACCTGTTTTCGTTGCAGCGCAGTATCAGCTGCCGAGTGCCTTTGATGCCAGCCAGAACAACCCGGCCGACAGGCCACCGTTGCCGGCAGGGTCAACACCCACGCCATCAGGATGGTCTTGACCGTGCCACCTTGCAGGCCGCTCTTGTTGGCGACCATGGTGCCGGCCACGCCAGAAGACAGCACGTGGGTGGTGGATACCGGCAGGGAGAAGATGTTGGCAAAGCCGATCATGGTCGCGGTGGTGATCTGCGCCGACATACCCTGGGCATAGGTCATGCCCTGCTTGCCGATCTTCTCGCCGATGGTCAGTACCACGCGCTTCCAGCCCACCATGGTGCCCAGGCCCAGGGCCAATGCAACCGCGAGGATCACCCAGAACGGTGCGTACTCGGTGGTGGCGGTGAGGTCTTTGCGCAGCTTGTCGAGGTCGGACTTCTCACGTGCGTCCAGGCCCGGCAGTTTGCCGACTTTCTTCGCGGTATCGTCCAGGCAGAGCAGGTAGCGGCGCACTTCGATGCGCTGATCGGCGTTCAACGAATGGTAGTCGGAGACGCCTTTCAAGGTGCTCACGAGCGCGTTGATGGTCGGCTCGGTCTGCTGCGGGTTGCACTGGAACTTGCCCGGCAGGTCGTCCTTCACGCTTTTACCCAGCGCCAGGAATTCGCCGAGGGTGGCGTTGTTGCGCTGGTAGAACTGGCTCAAATGCACGGTAGCGTCGCGGGTACGCTCGATCTGGTAAGTGGTGCTGCCCAGGTCAAGGACGAACTGCGCCGGCACGATACCGATCAACACGAGCATGATCAGGCCGATACCTTTCTGGCCATCATTGGAGCCGTGTACGAAACTCACGGCCATGGCGGAAATCACCAGGACCAGGCGGTTCCAGAATGGCGGGTGTTTCTTGTCGTCGAGCTTGCGGCGCTGGTCGGGGGTCTTGTGCATCTTCGACAGCGGACGCCACCATTTCAGGCCGATCAGCACCAGGGCCGCGACCAGGAAACCGGCCATCGGCGAGAACACCAGCGAGGCACCGATATCGATTGCCTTCTGCCAGTTCACACCGTCAGCCAGGGGGATATCGTTGATCAGCGCGTTGGCCAGGCCAACACCGAGGATCGAGCCGATCAGCGTGTGGGAACTGGAGGCGGGGATGCCAAAGTACCAGGTACCCAGGTTCCAGGTGATCGCGGCGGCCAATAAAGAGAAGACCATGGCCAGACCGTGGCCGGTATTCACATTGATCAGCAACTCCACCGGCAGCAAGTGCACGATGGCGTAGGCGACACCGACACCACCGAGCAACACGCCGAGGAAATTGAACACCCCGGAGAAGAACACGGCCAGATGCGGCGGCATGGCTTTGGTATAGATGACTGTGGCCACCGCGTTAGCGGTGTCATGAAAGCCATTGATGAACTCGAAGGCGAGGACAAAGGCCAGGGCGAGCAACAGGCTCACGAGAACCCAAGCATCCAGTCCGCTGAATAAATCGATCATGAAGGTTTTCTGACCCGGTCGTAAGGGGGCGCGATTATGCCAGAAAACCTCGGTAATCGATGCACTAGCTGCTCATCGGTCACCCTCTTCATTGAAAAAAAACCGGCAAAGGCCCTTCATCCCAGGGTTTTCGGGGCTTTGGCAAGTCTTTGATTTATAAAGCAGGGGGGCCAAAACAACGGTTTTTGTCATCAATCCGTCATGCCAGAAACATTTGTATGAAATTTTACCGAGGCGATGGGCGACGGGTAGCCAATTGATAGCTATGTGCCCTTGGTCAGGGTTGCAACCTTGAGGCTCAACCTGAATCGCTCAGGGCTCTTCGGCTTTGAGTTCCTGTTCGATCTTTTGAATTTCCTGGGCAAATGCCTGATCGAGCAAGCTGGCTCGCTTGCGCCAGGGTTTGCGTTCAGGTTCTGGCTGGGCGGCGTAAGTGGTGACTTCCCCGCCGTAAACGTCCTTGTAACGTTGTTCCTGGCGCTCTAGTTCTGCGCGCAGTTCATCTTTCGTCACGTTGTTACCTAATTGAGTTGAGTGTAAATCGCTTGCAGCGTTATCCCTGAATATCGCCCTCGGCTTGTTCAAAGTTGAACGTTCTAAACGTTCAACTAAAAGCAGAGGCGCCGTCACTTGTTATGGCATTGATTCAAGGTAAGTGTTGCAACCGGCACTGCATGACATATGCACGACCTGGCGAGCTCTGGTGCCGATGGTGAAACCGGGCAGACCTGAGCACAGGGTGCATTATAGCGACGCATTTGGATAACACTATCGGTATAAAGTTAAAAAGCGTCAACATTATGTGCGGGTTTTGTTACACGAGCATGTGAATACGTGCTCATATTCTGACGTCATAAAGTGTGCCCGACATGCGGTGTTATAAAACATGCCTGAAATTGTGCCGGGGACGTGAAAAGCGCTCAGGGTGCCGGCAACCGGTAGAATTGCGATAATCGAATGATCGTCCGATAATCGCCCAATGTTCCCGGCTCTGCCTTGTGCCCCACGTCCGGCGCGGCTTGTAATAGCGGCCGAAGTCCCTGCGGTCGACAATAAAAGAAGGATCCCCTCATGAACGATCAATTGCGCAACTCTTTCGCGTCAGCCGCGCGCCGATCGTTGCCTCGCCGGCCAAGCGCATCCAGGCGTTTACCGGTGATCCCGACTTCATGACCTCCCTGGCGCGTGGCTTGGCCGTGGTGCAGGCATTCCAGGAGCGCAAGCGCCACCTGACCATCGCCCAGATCAGCCACCGTACCGAGATTCCTCGCGCCGCCGTGCGTCGTTGCCTGCATACGCTGATCAAGCTCGGCTACGCCACCACCGATGGGCGCACCTATTCATTGCTGCCCAAAGTACTGACGCTTGGCCACGCCTATCTGTCGTCCACGCCGCTGGCTGTGTCGGCCCAGCCCTATCTGGACCGCATGAGCGAGCAACTCCACGAAGCCTGTAACATGGCCACCCTCGAAGGCGACGACATTCTTTATATCGCCCGTTCGGCCACCACTCAGCGCCTGATTTCGGTGGACCTGTCGGTGGGTGGGCGCTTGCCGGCCTATTGCACCTCCATGGGTCGCATCCTGCTGGCAGCGCTGGACGATGCTTCGCTGCAGGACTACCTCGATCATGCCGACCTGCAAACCAAGACCAGCCGCACCCTGACCACGCCCGAAGCTTTGTTCGAATGCCTGCAGCAAGTGCGTCAGCAGGGCTGGTGCATTGTTGACCAGGAACTGGAGCAGGGTTTGCGCTCGATCGCCGTGCCGGTGTATGACGCCTCGGGTCAGGTCTTGGCGGCGCTCAATGTCAGCACCCACGCCGGACGCGTCAGCCGCAGCGAATTGGAGCAGCGCTTCCTGCCGAGCATGCTCAGCGCCAGCCGTGAGTTGAGTACACAGCTGTTCGCCTAAGCTGTTCGGTGATCGCACAGATCCCGGCGTGATCGATTGACGGTGTTTCACCTGGCTTATTACTGTGCGGCAGCGCGCTTCTGGCGCCGCCCAATAATAATGACGACCCCAGGTCGTCGGCCCGCCCCCGGTGTGGAATAAAAACAATGAATCAACCTTCTGTCGGTGCCCCCCTGGACGTGCAGTCCTTTATCAATGCCCAGCCACTGTCACGCTACCAGTGGCGTGTGGTGATTCTGTGTTTCCTGATTGTGTTCCTCGATGGCCTGGATACCGCCGCCATGGGCTTTATCGCGCCTGCCCTGTCCCAGGACTGGGGCATCGACCGCGCGAGCCTCGGCCCGGTGATGAGCGCCGCGTTGATCGGCATGGTCTTTGGCGCACTAGGTTCCGGCCCGCTGGCCGACCGCTTTGGTCGCAAAGTCGTGCTGGTGGGGGCGGTGCTGGTGTTTGGTGCGTTCAGCCTGGCGTCGGCCTACAGCAGCAATGTCGATCAACTGCTGGTGCTGCGCTTCCTCACCGGGCTGGGCCTGGGGGCCGGGATGCCCAACGCCACCACGCTGCTGTCCGAATACACCCCCGAACGTCACAAGTCACTGCTGGTGACCAGCATGTTCTGCGGTTTCAACCTGGGCATGGCCGGAGGTGGGTTTATCTCGGCCAAGCTTATCCCCGCGTTCGGCTGGCACAGCCTGCTGCTGATCGGCGGCATCCTGCCGTTGATCCTGGCCGTGGTGCTGCTGGTGTGGCTGCCGGAGTCGGCGCGCTACCTGGTGGTGCGCAATCGCGGCACGGACAAAGTGCGCAAAACGCTGTCACCCATCGAGCCCACTATCGTCGCCCGAGCCACCGACTTCAGTGTGCCCGAGCAAAAAACCGTCAAGGCACGCAACGTGTTCGTGGTGATTTTCTCCGGCACCTACAGCGCCGGCACCTTGTTGCTGTGGCTCACCTATTTTATGGGCCTGGTGATTGTTTACTTGCTCACCAGTTGGCTGCCGACGCTGATGCGCGACAGCGGCGCCAGCATGGAGCAGGCCGCGTTTATCGGTGCGTTGTTCCAGTTTGGTGGCGTGTTGAGTGCGGTCGGCGTGGGTTGGGCGATGGACCGGTTCAACCCTCACAAGGTGATCGGCGCTTTCTACCTGCTGGCCGGGGTGTTTGCCTACGCGGTAGGGCAGAGCCTGGGCAATATCACGCTACTGGCGACCCTGGTGCTGATCGCCGGGATGTGCGTCAACGGCGCGCAATCGGCGATGCCCTCCCTGGCGGCCCGTTTCTACCCGACCCAGGGCCGCGCCACCGGCGTGTCATGGATGCTTGGCATCGGCCGCTTCGGTGCGATTCTTGGCGCGTGGATGGGCGCCACCTTGCTCGGCCTGGGCTGGAACTTCGAGCAGGTGCTCACCGCTCTGGTGATTCCGGCGGCGTTGGCCACCACAGCAGTGGTCATCAAAGGCATGGTCAGCCACGCCGACGCTACCTGAGGCCTGACCGAGTTCGCCCAAGTGAGTAGCTAGACAACAATCAGTTCGATAATCGAACGGTTAGTCGATTATCGGATTGTTTGACCCATTTGCCCGGCTTAATCTGCAAGCACTTCGGCGCCCTCTCAGCGCCTTTTTCGAACAACACCGGGAGCCCGACCCCATGGCTGAAATTCTTGCGCTGCGCGACGCGGTGAAGCGATTTGTGAACGATGGCGATACCGTCGCCCTCGAAGGCTTCACCCACCTGATCCCTACGGCCGCAGGTCATGAAATCATCCGTCAGGGCAAGAAAGACCTGACGTTGGTGCGCATGACGCCCGACCTGATCTACGACCAGTTGATCGGCGCCGGCTGCGCACGCAAGTTGATTTTCTCCTGGGGCGGCAACCCAGGCGTGGGCTCCCTGCACCGGCTGCGTGACGCCGTCGAAAAGCAATGGCCGCAACCGCTGGAAATCGAAGAACACAGCCACGCCGATCTGGCCAATGCCTACGTCGCCGGCGCCTCGGGCTTGCCGTTCGCGGTGCTGCGTGCCTATGCCGGTTCCGACCTGCCCAAGGTCAACCCGCTGATCAAAAGCGTGACCTGCCCGTTTACTGGCGAAGTGCTTGCGGCGGTACCGTCGGTGCGTCCGGACGTCACGGTGATCCATGCACAGAAAGCCGACCGCAAGGGCAACGTGCTGCTCTGGGGCATTCTCGGTGTGCAAAAGGAAGCGGCGCTGGCGGCCAAGCGTTGCATCGTGACCGTTGAAGAGATCGTCGACGACTTGAATGCACCGATGAACAGCTGTGTGTTGCCGACCTGGGCCCTGACTGCGGTGTGCCACGTGCCCGGCGGCGCACACCCGTCCTACGCTCACGGCTACAACGAGCGCGACAACCGTTTCTACCAGGCGTGGGACCCGATCGCCCGCGACCGTGAGACCTTTACCGCGTGGATCAACGCATACATCCACGGCACCGCCGACTTCACTGAATTCCAGGCCAAGCTGACCGCACAGCAGGAGGCCAAGTAATGGCTTACTCGACCAATGAAATGATGACCGTCGCCGCCGCGCGCCGCCTCAAGAACGGCTCGGTGTGCTTTGTCGGCATCGGCCTGCCCTCCAAAGCGGCCAACCTGGCGCGCCTGACCTCATCGCCCGATGTGGTGCTGATCTACGAGTCCGGCCCGATTGGCGCCAAGCCCTCGGTGTTGCCGTTGTCCATCGGGGACGGCGAGCTGGCGGAGACTGCCGACACCGTGGTGCCGACCGGTGAGATCTTCCGCTACTGGCTGCAAGGCGGGCGTATTGACGTGGGGTTCCTCGGCGCGGCCCAGGTCGACCGTTTCGGCAATATCAACACCACCGTGGTCGGTGATTACCACCGGCCCAAAGTGCGCCTGCCGGGTGCCGGTGGCGCGCCGGAGATCGCCGGTTCCGCCAAGAGCGTGCTGATTATCCTCAAGCAGTCGTCGCGTTCGTTTGTCGACAAGCTGGACTTCATCACCTCCGTCGGCCACGGCGAAGGCGGCGATTCACGCAAACGCCTGGGCCTGCCGGGTGCCGGTCCTGTAGGGATTATTACCGACCTGTGCATCATGGAGCCGGAGGAGGGCACCCATGAATTTGTGGTCACTGCGCTGCACCCTGGCGTGACCCGCGAACAAGTCGTGGCGGCCACCGGTTGGGCGATTCGTTTTGCCGACCAGGTTGACACCACCGCCGAACCGACAGACATAGAACTGACGGCCTTGCGTGACCTCGAAGCCCGCACCGCCGCCGCCCATGGCCAAGCGCCAGGAGAGGCCTGATGCGCGACGTATTTATCTGTGATGCCATTCGCACCCCCATCGGCCGGTTCGGCGGCGGCCTCGCCACCGTGCGTGCCGACGACCTGGCGGCGCTGCCGATCAAGGCACTGATGGAGCGCAACCCGTCGGTGGAGTGGACGGCCGTGGACGAGGTGTTCCTCGGCTGCGCCAACCAGGCCGGCGAAGACAACCGCAACGTCGCCCGCATGGCGCTGTTGCTCGCGGGCCTGCCGGAGAGCATTCCGGGTGTGACCCTCAACCGTTTGTGCGCCTCGGGCATGGACGCTATCGGCACTGCGTTCCGTGCCATTGCCAGTGGCGAGATGGAGCTGGCGATTGCCGGCGGCGTCGAGTCGATGTCCCGCGCGCCGTTTGTGATGGGCAAGGCCGACGCGGCGTTCTCGCGCAACATGAAGCTGGAGGACACCACCATCGGCTGGCGCTTTATCAACCCGTTGATGAAAGCCCAGTACGGCGTGGATGCGATGCCGCAGACCGCCGATAACGTCGCCGACGATTACAACGTTTCGCGCGCCGACCAGGACGCCTTTGCCCTGCGCAGCCAGCAACGTACCGCTGCCGCGCAGGCCGCCGGCTACTTCGCTGAGGAAATCGTGCCGGTACGGGTCGCCCATAAAAAAGGCGAAACCGTGGTGCAGCACGATGAGCATCCACGCGACACCACCCTAGAAGCCCTGGCCAAGCTCAAGCCGGTCAATGGCCCCGACAAGACCGTCACCGCCGGCAACGCGTCGGGTGTGAATGATGGCGCCGCCGCGCTGATTCTGGCCTCGGCCGAAGCCGTCAAAAAACACGGCCTCACCGCCCGCGCCCGGGTACTGGGCATGGCCAGCGCCGGTGTCGCGCCACGTGTGATGGGCATCGGTCCGGTACCGGCGGTACGCAAACTGGTCGAGCGCCTGGGCCTGGCCGTGACTGATTTTGATGTGATCGAACTCAACGAAGCCTTCGCCAGCCAAGGCCTGGCGGTGCTGCGTGAACTGGGCATTGCCGACGACGCGCCGCAGGTCAACCCGAACGGCGGCGCCATCGCCCTTGGTCACCCATTGGGCATGAGCGGTGCGCGGCTGGTACTGACCGCCTTGCACCAGTTGGAAAAAACCGGCGGCCGCAAAGGCCTGGCGACCATGTGCGTGGGCGTCGGCCAAGGCCTGGCCCTGGCGATTGAACGCATCTAACAAGAGAGGAACGCTCCATGAGTGACAAGCCCGGTTACCGCGCCCGCAAGCGGGCACCCAACCTGATTACCTGCACCCGGCCTACCAGTCGACGAACCTGCGTTCGCCGTCCCAGCCGTTGGTGTTTTTGCCGCATTCACTGTCGGAAATTACCGGCCCGACCATCGGCGCCGAGCGTGTCGATGCGAAGGACAACGACCTCACCGCCCAGCATGAAGGCGAGCCCCAGGGCGAGCGCATCATCATTCATGGCCGTGTGCTGGATGAAAACGGCCTGCCGGTGCCGGGCATCCTGGTGGAGATCTGGCAGGCTAACGCCGCGGGTCGCTACAACCACAAGCGCGACCTGCACGACGCGCCGCTGGACCCGAATTTTACCGGCACCGGGCGGACCGTCACCGACGCCGACGGCTGGTACCAGTTCCAGACCATCAAGCCCGGCGCCTACCCGTGGGGCAACCACCACAACGCGTGGCGCCCGGCGCATATCCACTTTTCACTGTTCGGCCCCAGCGTGCTGACGCGCCTGGTGACGCAGATGTATTTCCCCGGCGACCCGTTGCTGGAATACGACCCGATCTACAACTGCGTGCCCGATACCAGCGCCAAGGAACGCCTGATCGCGCGTTTTGACCTGGAAAAAACCATTCCTTCCTATGCCCTCGGCTACCGCTGGGACATCGTCCTGCGCGGCCGCGACGCCACGCCGATGGAGAAATGAGATGAGCCTTTACGCAACCACGTCCCACACCGTTGGGCCGTATTACCACATCGGCCTGACCTGGCTGAACCGCGAGGACCTGACCAGCGCCGCCACTCTCGGTGAGCGTGTGGCGATCAGCGGGCAAGTGGTGGATGGCAACGGCGATGCGGTCAACGACGCCATGCTCGAAGTCTGGCAGGCCAACGCCGCCGGCAAATATGACCACCCCGAAGATGAGCAGGACAAGGCCGTCGACCCCAACTTCGAAGGGTTTGGGCGTGTGCCGGTGGATGCCGAGGGGCGTTTCCGCTTTACCACCATCAAGCCGGGCTGTGTGCCGGGGTTGAAGGGCACGACCCAGGCGCCGCATCTGGTGGTGCTGGTGTTTGCGCGGGGTCTGGTCAAGCACCTGTTGACGCGGATTTATTTTGACGGTGAAGCGCTGAACGGGGACGACCCGTTGCTGGCGTGTGTGCCGGCAGAGCGGCGCGGTACGTTGATTGCCAAGCCGGGGGATGATGGGGTGTACCAGTGGAATGTGATTTTGCAGGGGACAGATAAGGAAACGGTGTTCTTCGATTATTGATCAGTAGCAGCGGTAGGTTTCAAGCTGCAAGCTACAAGGAAAAGCAGTGACCGCGTCGGTTCTTCTCTTGCAGCTTGTAGCTTGCTGCTTGCAACTACCTCTGGTTGTTGCAAAGTATGTCTAGGCTATAACCGTTCCCACTGAGTGAAAAAATCATGACCACAAAAACCAGTCATTACACCGGAGAAGAACGCAGCAAACGAATCTTTGCGATTGTCGGTGCCTCTTCCGGCAACCTGGTCGAATGGTTCGACTTCTACGTCTACGCCTTCTGCGCGATCTATTTTGCCCCGGCGTTTTTTCCTTCTGACGACCCCACGGTGCAACTGCTCAACACCGCCGGCGTGTTCGCCGCCGGGTTTTTGATGCGGCCCATCGGCGGCTGGTTGTTCGGCCGCGTGGCCGACAAACACGGTCGCAAAAATTCGATGATGATCTCGGTGCTGATGATGTGCGCCGGTTCCCTGGTCATTGCCTTTTTACCCACCTACAAGGACATCGGCGCCTGGGCCCCGGCCCTGCTGCTGGTGGCGCGGCTGTTCCAGGGCTTGTCGGTGGGCGGCGAATACGGCACCACCGCCACCTACATGAGTGAAGTCGCGCTCAAGGGCCAGCGCGGCTTCTTCGCGTCGTTCCAATACGTGACCCTGATCGGCGGACAATTGCTGGCGGTGCTGGTGGTGGTGATCCTGCAACAGATCCTCAGCGAAGAAGAACTGCGGGCCTGGGGCTGGCGCATTCCCTTCGTGATCGGCGCGGTGGCGGCGCTGATCTCGCTGTTGCTGCGGCGCACCCTCAAGGAAACCACCAGCAAGGAGATCCGCCAGGACAAGGACGCCGGCAGCATCGTCGCGCTGTTTCGCGACCACGGCCGGGCGTTCATCACGGTGCTGGGCTACACCGCCGGTGGCTCGCTGATTTTCTACACCTTTACCACCTATATGCAGAAGTACCTGGTGAACACCGTCGGCATGCACGCCAAGACCGCGAGCTACATCATGACCGGCGCGCTGTTTCTGTATATGTGCATGCAGCCGCTGTTCGGCATGCTGGCAGACAAGATCGGCCGACGTAATTCGATGCTCTGGTTTGCCGGCCTGGGTACCCTGTTCACGGTGCCGATCCTGTTGACCCTGAAGACCGTCAGCAGCCCGTTCCTGGCCTTTGTATTGATCACCCTGGCGTTGGCGATCGTGAGTTTCTACACCTCGATCAGCGGGCTGGTCAAAGCCGAGATGTTCCCGCCTCAGGTGCGTGCCTTGGGCGTGGGCCTGGCGTATGCGGTGGCGAATGCGGTGTTTGGCGGTTCGGCGGAAGTCGTGGCGTTGAGCCTTAAATCCATCGGTATGGAAAACACCTTCTATTGGTATGTCACGGCGATGATGGCGGTGGCCTTCCTGTTCAGCCTGCGCCTGCCCAAGCAGGCCGCTTACCTGCACCACGATCTGTAAAGGACGAGTTATGACACTGCGCACGAGCAACCAACTGTTCGACGCCTACTTCACCGCCGACAGCATGGCCGAGGTGTTCTGCGACAGGGGACGTTTGCAGGGCATGCTGGATTTTGAGGCCGGGCTGGCCCGGGCGCAGGCGCGGGTGGGGTTGATCCCCCAGGCCGCTGTCGCGCCGATTGCCCAGGCGTGCCTGGCCTCGCTGTATGACGTGGACGCCCTGGGCGCCGCGATTGCCACGGCGGGCAATTCAGCGATTCCGCTGGTGAAGGCGCTGGGCAAGTTGATCGCCAGTGAAGATGCCGGGGCCGAGCGCTATGTGCACCTGGGCGCCACCAGCCAGGACGTGATGGACACTGGTTTGGTGCTGCAACTGCGGCGCGCGCTGAGGTTGATCGAAACCGACCTGGCCCGCTTGGGTGACGTGCTGGCCGCCCAGGCCCAGCGTTACGCCGAGGTGCCAATGGCCGGGCGCACCTGGTTGCAGCACGCGACGCCCGTCACCCTGGGTATGAAAATCGCCGGTTGGCTGGGCGCGGTGACGCGCAGCCGGCAACGTCTTGCCGAGCTCAAGCCGCGCCTGCTGGTGCTGCAGTTCGGCGGCGCCTCCGGGACCCTGGCGGCGCTCGGTGAACAGGCCATGCCGGTGGCCGAAGCCCTGGCGGCGGAGTTGCAGCTGGGCCTGCCCGAACAGCCCTGGCATACCCAGCGTGATCGCCTGGTGGAGTTCGCCGGCGTGCTGGGCCTGATCGCCGGCAGCCTCGGCAAACTGGGGCGGGATATCAGCCTGCTGATGCAAACCGAAGCGGCGGAAGTGTTTGAACCGTCGGCGCCGGGCAAGGGCGGTTCATCCACCATGCCGCACAAGCGCAACCCGGTCGGCGCCGCCGTACTGATCAGCACGGCGACCCGCGTGCCTGGCCTGGTGTCGACGATGTTCAGCGCCATGCCTCAGGAACACGAACGCAGCCTGGGCCTGTGGCATGCCGAATGGGAAACCCTGCCGGATATTTGCCGCCTGGTCTCGGGCGCGTTGCAACAGGCGTTGCTGGTGAGCGAAGGGTTGGAAGTCGACCCCGAGCGCATGCAGCATAACCTCGACCTGACCCAGGGCCTGGTGCTGGCCGAAGCGGTGAGTATCGTGCTCGCCCAACGCCTGGGCCGTGAAACCGCGCACCACCTGCTGGAGCAATGCTGCAAGCGTGCCGTCGCAGCGGGGCTTCACCTGCGCGCCGTGCTGGCGGATGAAGCGCAGATCACCGCCGAACTCTCGGCGGCCGAACTGGACCGCCTGCTCGACCCCGCCCACTACCTGGGCCAGGCGCGCACCTGGGTCACGCGTGCGGTCACCGAACATTTTGCACTGACTGCCTGAGGAGGCCACTGTGGCATTTGTACAACTCGCCGAGGGCGAACTGCATTACCAGCTCGATGGACCCGTCGATGCACCGGTGTTGGTGCTGTCCAACTCCCTGGGCACCGACCTGCATATGTGGGACCTGCAGGTCCGGCCTTTACCGAGCATTTTCGGGTGCTGCGTTTCGATACCCGTGGTCATGGCAAATCTCTGGTGACCGAGGGGCCGTACAGCATCGAGCAGTTGGGTCACGACGTGATTGCGCTGCTGGATGCGCTGGATATTCACCGCGCGCACTTTTGCGGCCTGTCCATGGGCGGCCTGATCGGCCAATGGCTGGGGATCAACGCCGGCGAGCGTCTGCAGCGCCTGGTGGTGTGCAACACCGCCGCCAAGATCGGCACGCCGGACATCTGGAACCCGCGCATCGAAACGGTACTGCGCGACGGCGCGGCGGCGATGGTTGCGCTGCGCGATGCATCGATTGCGCGCTGGTTCACCGCCGATTTCGCCGCGGCCAACCCGCACCAGGCCACGCGGATCACCGACATGCTCGCGGCCACCTCGCCGCAAGGCTATGCGGCCAATTGCGCGGCCGTGCGTGATGCGGATTTTCGCGAGCAACTGTCTGCAATCAAGGTGCCGACCCTGGTGATTGCCGGCACTGAAGACGCCGTCACACCGCCTGCCGGTGGCCACTTTATCCAACAGCGTGTGCAGGGCGCCGAGTATGCCGAGTTCCATGCGGCCCATCTGTCGAATGTCCAGGCCGGTGCTGCGTTCAGCAACCGGGTGATTGAATTTCTGCTGGCCCGTTAAGGAGCTTTTTGTGGACGAGAAACAACGTTATGCCGAAGGCCTGCACGTACGCCGCGAGGTGTTGGGCGATGCCCATGTCGACCGCAGCCTCAATGCCCTGACCGAGTTCAACAGCGAGTTCCAGGAAATGATCACCCGCCACGCCTGGGGTGACATCTGGACCCGCCCGGGCCTGCCTCGGCACACCCGCAGCCTGATCACCATCGCGATGCTGATCGGCATGAACCGCGCCGAAGAACTCAAGCTGCACCTGCGCGCCGCGGCCAGCAATGGCGTGACCCGCGCCGAGATCAAGGAAGTGCTGATGCAGAGCGCGATCTATTGCGGGATTCCGGCGGCGAATGCCACGTTCCACCTGGCTGAATCCGTGTGGGATGAGTTGGGAGTGGAGTCCCGCCATGACTGAAACACGCTAGAGAATGTGGGAGGGGGCGGGGCTTGCTCCCACATGTTTGCTCTTCACAAGGGCTGTAGATCTCAGTGGGAGTCGGCGTCCCACACCCAGTTCCACACGCCCGGCAGATGCACTTGCTCGTTCACATCCTTCACCGTCCGCGCCAGCGCCGCGCGTTCCAGCGCGGCGTGGTCGGTGTAGAACGGCTCGGCAGCCGTCTTCATGCCGTTGATGCGGGCGCTGTCCATCAGGATCTGCAGGTATTCCTGCATGTGCCGCGCGGTGTAGCGGTTGATGTCGTGGAAGGTCACCACCACCGGGATCACGCCGTCCACTGTCGGCAACTCACCCAACGCAATATGCTCGCGCACCACCGACAGCTGTCGATACAGGTTGGCGTGCCGGCGCGGGCTTGCGTTGAACCCCCAGATCTTGCCGTCGTTGGCGCTCAAGTCGGTCAACAGGACGTGCATGCCATGGCGCTGATAGGCGGCGAAGGTGCGGCGGTCGTAGTTCCAGAACGGCGGGCGCACCAGGGTCGGTGGCGCGCCGGTGATCGCCGCGATGTCGGCGGCGCCCTGGGTGAGGGTGCGCTCAAGCTCGGCGTCGTTCAGCCAGCGGTGGTTGGTATGAAACGCGGTGGCGGTGTGGAAGGCCAGCACATGCCCGCCCGCGTATTCGCGCTCCATGGTCTTGCGGCCGCGTGAACTGCCGCCGGAGCGAGTCGCTTCGGTCTGCAAAAAGAACACCGCCTTGATCCCCGGCAACACCGGGTTGTTGGCCAGGTCGGCGACCACCGAGCGGGTCGGGTTGTTGTAGCCCGACGCGCTGGGCCCGTCATCGAAGGTCAGCAGAAAACGGATCGGCGCCTGGGCTTGCAGGCGTTGTTCGGTCTGCGGCGTCAATGCGACAGGCGCACCGATACAGCCACTGAGGCTCACGGCCAGGGCCAGCACGGCGGATGCGAGGGCAAAGGATTTCATGGTGGGTGCGGGCTCGAATAAGAGGCCGCCGCCGGGAGAGCCAGCGGCGGCAGGCGCGCACGATACCGCAAGTGTCGCGCCGGTTTACAGCAGACTGAGCGGGTAACTGACGATCAACCGGTTTTCGTCGAACTCGTTGTTGCTGTAGTCACGCCGCATGCTGGAATTGCGCCAGCGCAGAGTGAGGTTTTTCAGGCTGCCGCTTTGCACGGTGTAGCCCAGTTCGCTTTCGCGACCCCACTCCTTGCCGTCGGTGACGGTGCCGGTGTGTACGTTGCTGCCGCTGATATAGCGGTTCATCAAGGTCAGGCCCGGTACGCCAAGGGCGGCGAAGTTGTAGTCATGGCGCAACTGCCAGGATTTCTCCTGGGCATTGTCGTAGCTGGAGTTGTAGCTGTCGTTGGCCAGGGTGCCGCCGCTGGTGCCGTTGACACGCATCCAGGCACTGTTGCCGGTGAGTTTTTGCAGGCCCACGTAGAAGGTGTTGCCGCCGTATTTGGCCGAGAACAGGCCGGACCAGGTCTTGTTGTCCAGGTCGCCGACGCGGGCGCTGCCGTCGTCCTTGCCATAGAAGAATCCGAGGTTGGCGCCCAGGGTCCAGTCGCCCAAAGGCTGGCTGTGGACCAGGTTGATGAACTGCTGGCTGTAAATGTCCTTGAGCTGGGCATTCCATAGGCCGACCTGGGTGCGTTTGTCGTTGAAGGCGTATTCGCCGCCCTGGAAGTTGAAGCGGTCGGAGGTGAACGCGGGTTTACCGGTCATCGACAGGTCGGTCATGCTGCTGTCATCGCGCGGGCTGTTGGCGCGGAACTGGCCGCCATAGAGGGTCAGGCCGTCGATTTCCCTGGAGGTGATCTGCCCGCCGCGCAGGGTTTGCGGCAGGGAGCGGCCGTCGTCGGAACGCAGGATCGGCAGCACCGGCATCCACTCGCCGACCTTCAGTTCGGTCTTCGAAATGCGTGCTTTGAACGCCACACCGAGACGGCCGAATTCATCCGCCGGACGGCCGTCATGGTCCAGCGGCAGCAACTGGGTGCCGCCGGTGCCACGCCCGCCGTCGAGCTTGAGCGAATACAGACCCAAAACGTCCACACCAAAACCTACCGTGCCCTGGGTAAAGCCGGATTTAGCGTCGAGGATGAAACTCTGCGTCCACTCCTGCGCGCCGCCCTGGGTTTTGGTCGGGTTGGTGAAGTTGCGGTTGATAAAGAAATTGCGCAAGTTGAGGTTGGCGCTGGCGTCTTCGAGAAAGCCGTGCTCGTCGGCGAAAACCGGCAAGGCAGCACTGGCGACAGCGGCAGCCAGCAACAGCTGGCGAGGATGGAATGTGCTCATGGCGTCTGACCTGTTGTTATTGAGGTTATGCAGGTGGCGGCCATGGTGCTTGGCGGTGCGGGGGCGAAGAAAGTAGGGGCGGGCGGGTTTTGGGCGGTGATCGAACGAAAACTGGCGGGCCGGCGCGTATCGCGGCGGCACGGGCTCGTACGGTCAGATCAGGTGGACCAGGCTGGTCCATGGGATCTCAGGCAAATACCGCTGGGACAGCAAGGTGGCGGCTATCATCACCAACAATAACCAGACTTGCAGTGGGCTCCAGTATCCCCAATGAATGCCGCTGAACCAGGGGTAATAATGGTCAAAATGCTCACTCACGGTGCCGATGCGGCGGCGGTGCAAGAGATGGATCAGTATCATCCCGGCATACGTCAGCATGCCCATCAGCCCCAGCAATAATCCAACCATCAGCAGCATGCCCAGTTGCGGAACGCCGTGGCGTAACACCAGCCAATACTGATGCGGATTGAAACGTGCAGGTAGCAGGCGCTCGCTCAGCCATAGGTCCGGCAAGATCAGCCGCGCGGTCAGGGCCGCCCATAACTGAGTAGCACGGATCGCCAGGAAGGCCGGGATAACGGTCAGCGCCACGACCAGGCCTGCTTCGGTCATCTTGTCCCAGGGTGTATGTGGCGCCATCGCCAGTGCGGCGGCCAGGGCCAGGCCGCCCCAGATACGGATCCAGCTTTGATGGGACACCGGGCGCGGCAGGAATTTGCGCCAGAAAAACACGTCGCTCTGGGGCAGGCGTTCCAGCAGTTGCGGATAGCGCCCGTCGAGGACTTGCGCCAGATGCTGGCAGGCGTGCCAGTCGTTATCGCTGAAGCCTGCCGTCATCCGCTGCTGTTGAGTATTGGTCATGGGTGTCAGCAGCAGTCGCGCAGCCATGGCATCGGCAGATTTCCAGGTCAAGTCCTGGGCTTTGTCTTGCAGGTTTGCGTAGAAACTTTCCTGCTCGCAGCGCGACACCAGTTCACGCCACATCCACGCCGGTTCCGGGTACACGCCTTTCTGGTCGTCCCAGCCGAAGGCCTGGCACACGCGTTCGAACAGCGGCACGCTCCATTGGGTATCGTGGAGCAACTGCAAGACGATGCGTTGCCACTGTTGCTGCAGGTCGAACACCCGCAACCACGGCTGGTTGTTGTAGTGGGCGAGTTGGGTGATGAACTCGCGCTCGGCCTTTTGCTCCAGCAGTTCCTGCAGGGCGCGGCGGTAGTCTTGCAACAGTTCGCCGGTCAGCGCTTCATGCTGCCAGGAGGTCATGGCCACCTGTTGCCATGGGGTCAGCCAGTCCAGATGCTGCGCCGCCCACCCGGCGATTGCACTGCGCTCACCCGGCACGTCGAAACAATGGCGCAGCAGACCTGCTTGGAACGCGTCGGCGCAGCCCTGTTGCCGCGCTTGGGCCCAGCGCTCGTCGAGGTTGCCGATGGTGAGTCCACTGAGCAAGGCCTGCGCCGGGTTGGGCGCGGGCGCGTCGAAGGGGGCCGGACTCACGGGGCGCACGTCCATCCGTTCGGCCAGGTCGCCGAGGTTGTCGTAGGCCTGTTCGACCCGCGGCGCCTCGACGCTTTGCTCTGCCTCGTCGTCGGCTCGCCAGCGCGCCTCGTTCAAGGCTTGCTCGTAGGCGTCGCGCAGGCGCTGGAAGCCTGCGGCGTCGTCATCCGGGCGGCAGCTTTTGAGCAGCCGCGCGTAGGTGCGCTTGATGGTGCGCTCGTCGGCGTCTTCCGGCAGTTGCAATACGGCCCAACACTCCATGTGGTTTTCCCTCAGCGCCAGAACCCGTTGTCGAGCTGCTCAAGTTGACGGGTCAGTTCGCTGCGTGCCTCACGGATGCGGCGTTCGTCCTGGGTATCGAGCACCTGCTGGAATTGCGCGGCCCAGTGGCCAAGCTGCTCGCGCAGATCGCCGAGGCTTTCCTGGTAGAGCCGTTCAAGGCGCGCGGTGAGCACGGTGTTGACCTGTTGGTCGCGCGGGTGAACCTTCAACTGCGCCAGGGCTTGCAGGCGTTGCTGGATTTCCTGCGGGTTCAGCACGCCGGGGTTGTTCTCGATCACCAACGAATGTTGCTCGCCGGTCAGCGGGATATTCACCTGGGCTTCCAGCAGGCCGTTGTTGTCATAGGTGAAACGCACATCCAGCGCGACTTCACCGGCCTTGCGCTTGGGCACCGGAATCTCCAGCTGGCCCAGCTCGATGTTGTCTTTGACCAAGCGACTTTCGCCCTGGTAGATCTTCAGCAGGACGCGGGTCTGGTCATCGTGCAGGGTAAACACGCTTTTGACCCGACTCACCGGCACGCTGCTGTTGCGTTCGATCAACGGCAGATAATGGCCGCTTTCGATATGGCCGCCGTACTGGTTCGAGGTTTCGATGCCCAGGGTGTAGGGGCACACATCGGTCAGCACCACTTCTTCAAGCGCAGCGGAACGCGCCTTGAGCGCCGCCTGGATTGCAGCGCCGTGGGCGACCACCTGGTCGGGGTCGAGGCTGATGGACGGGAAGCGCCCGAACAGCCCGGCGGCGAGTTTGCGCACCAGCGGCATGCGCGTGGTGCCGCCCACCAGCAGGATTTCATCGAGGTCGCCGACGCGAATCCGTGCATCGCGCAAGGCGCGTTCAATCGGCGCGCGCAGGCGTTCGAGCAGGGGCGTGTAGAGTTTGGCCAGTTCCTGTTGGGTGATGGTCTTGACCCATTGCTGGCCGTCGACGCGCAGGGTGAAGTCGGCGCTGTCGTCCTGGCCCAGGGCTTTGCGCACGCGCTCGGCCTCGCGGCGCAGGGCTTGCAGCACGCTGCTGGTGGGTGGGAAACCCGCGGCGGTGCGCTGGCTGTCGACGAAGTGTTCCAGCAACAGGGTGTCGAAGTCTTCGCCCCCGAGGAAGTTGTCACCGGCGCTGGCGCGCACTTCCATCACACCGTCGAACAGTTCGATGATCGACACGTCAAAGGTGCCGCCGCCGAGGTCGAACACCAGGAACGAAGTCTCCTTGTCGCGCTGATGCAGGCCATAGGCGAGGGCGGCGGCGGTGGGTTCGTTGATCAGCTTTTCGACGTTGAGCCCGGCCAGCTCACCGGCGATGCGCGTGGCCTTGCGCTGGCCGTCGCTGAAGTAGGCGGGCACGCTGATCACGGCTTCGGTGACGGTATGGCCGTAGGTGCGTTCGATGTCTTCCTTGAGGCTTTTGAGCACCAGCGCCGAGAGCTCTTCGGGGCGGAACGAACGATCGCCCAGGCGCACTTCGGTGGCGCTGCCCATGTAGCGCTTGAACAGCGATGTGGTCAGGTGCGGGTGGGTGTGCAGACGCTCTTTGGCCGCCTGGCCGACCAGCACGCGCCCCTGATCATCCAGCCCGACCACGCTTGGCGTGAGCAACTGGCCCAGGGCATTGGGCACCAGTTCGGCGGCATCACCACGCCAGACGGCCGCGAGGCTGTTGGTGGTCCCCAGGTCGATTCCTACGATCATTACGACAAGCTCCCTCTGTGGTCTGTAAGAATCTGTGACCGATTTTACCCCGAAAGGTTAACGAAAAAGCAAGGCGGCAGGTTTAGGGCAACTTGATACGGCTCGTCAGGCATAGCTGATTAAATGTGGGAGTGGGTTTAAAAAAATGGCATAAAAAAACCGCCTCCTGGTAAGGAAGGCGGTTTTTTATTTACAGCGCTGCTATCAGAACAACTTCAGCTTCGGCGCTTCTTCTTTCAACGGCTCGTTCTTAGCGGTCTGCTCGTTCCAGCCGCCGCCGAGGGCCTTGTACAGGTTGACCTCGGCGGTGAGTTGCGCCAGGCGGTCGGTGATCAGCGATTGCTGGGCACTGAACAGTTGGCGCTGTGCGTCGAGGAACGTCAGGTTGCTGTCGACCCCGATGCGGTAGCGACGCTCGGCCAGGCGGTAGTAATCCTGGTTGGCCGCGACGAAGCCACGCTGGGCATCCAGTTGCTGCTTGTAGGTCTCACGCGCTGCGAGGCCGTCGGAAACTTCCTGGAAACCGGTCTGGATGGCCTTCTCGTAGTTGGCCACGTTGATCTCTTTCTGGATCTTCGAGTAGTCCAGGCTGGCGCGCAGGCTACCGGCGTTGAAGATCGGGATGTTGATCTGCGGCGCGAACGACCAGGTGCCCGAGCCGCCCTTGAACAGGCCGCCCAGTGTCGGGCTGGCGGTGCCGGCGCTGGCCGTCAGGCTGATGCTCGGGAAGAACGCAGCACGGGCCGCGCCGATGTTGGCGTTGGCCGCCTTGAGGTTGTACTCGGCCTGCACGATGTCGGGGCGACGTTGCAACAGGTCCGATGGCAACCCGGCCGGCACTTCACTGAGCAGGTCATCCGACAGCGGCTTGCTGGCGATATTGGCCGGCAGGCCGGTGCCCAGCAGCAGGGTCAGGCTGTTTTCGTCCTGGGCCACCTGGCGGGTGTAGCGCGCCAGGGCGACCCGGGCGTTTTCCACCGAGGTGCGTGCCTGGCTAAGGTCGAGGGCAGAGGCCACGCCGACTTCGTTGCTGCGCGAGGTCAGCTTGAAGCTCTGTTCGTAAGCGCCCAGGGTGTCCTGGGTGAGCTTGAGCAGTTCCTTGTCCGCCTGCCAGGTCAGATAGGCATTGGCCACACTGGCTACCAGGCTGATCTGGGTGCTGCGCCGCGCTTCTTCAGTGGCGAAGTACTTTTGCAGTGCTTCTTCACTCAGGCTGCGCACGCGGCCGAACAGGTCCAGCTCGTAGGAACTGATCCCCAGGCCCGCCGAGTACTGGCTGGCGATGGTCGCCTGACCGGACTGCGACAGCTTGGCCGGCGTACGTGAACGACTGCCGTTGCCCGTGGCCGAGACGGCCGGGAACAGGTCGGCACGCTGGATCTGGTACTGCGCGGCATACGCGTCGATGTTGAGGGCCGCGACGCGCAGGTCACGGTTGTTCACCAGCGCGGTCTGGATCAGCTGTTGCAGTGCGGGGTCATGGAAAAACTGCTTCCAGCCCTGCTCGGCGGCGGTCTGGTTCGGCGCCTGGGCGGACGAATACGCCGGGCCTTGCGGGAACTGTGCCGCCACCGGCGCTTCGGGGCGCTGATAGTCAGGTATCAGCGAGCAGCCACTGAGCACGAATGCCGTGACGGCTAAGGAAAGTAGCGACTTGCTCATTGGCCAGCCTCTTTAGGAGTGTGCTTGGGTTCAATCTGTTTACGCTCGCCTGCGGCGGACACGGTTGCAAAGAACAGTGGCACCCAGAAGATCGCCAGGACAGTGGCCGTGATCATACCGCCAATCACGCCGGTACCAATGGCGTGCTGGCTGCCGGAACCGGCGCCCGAGGAGATCGCCAGCGGCAGTACGCCGAGCACGAACGCCATGGAGGTCATGATGATCGGGCGCAGACGCATGCGGGATGCTTCGATGGCCGACTCGACGATGCCTTTGCCTTGTTCATGCAGTTCTTTGGCGAACTCGACGATCAGGATGGCGTTTTTCGCTGCCAGGCCCACCGTCACCAGCAAGCCCACCTGGAAGAACACGTCGTTGGACAGGCCGCGCAGGCTGGTGGCGATCAATGCACCCACGACACCCAACGGCACTACCAGTACCACCGCGATCGGGATCGACCAGCTTTCGTACAGCGCCGCGAGACACAGGAATACCACCAGCAGCGACAGGGCATACAACGCAGGCGCCTGGGAGCCGGACAGACGCTCCTCGTACGACAGGCCCGTCCAGGCATAGCCCACGCCCGCCGGCAATTGCTTGGCGATGCGTTCGACTTCGGCCATGGCATCACCGGTACTGTAGCCCGGTGCCGGGGTACCGAGGATTTCCATTGCCGCAACACCGTTGTAGCGCGAGAGCTTCGGCGAACCGTAGATCCACTTGCCCGAAGAAATGGCCGACAGGGGCACCATCTTCCCGGAGTCGCTGCGTACGAACCACTTGTTCAGGTCTTCCGGGGACATCCGGCTGGCGGCGTCGCCCTGCACGTACACCTTCTTCACACGACCACGGTCGATGAAGTCGTTGACGTAGCTGCCACCCAGGGCAATCGCCAGGGTCTGGTTGATGCTCGACAGCGTAATGCCTTGGGCACTGGCCTTCTCGTCGTCGACGGTGAGTTCGTACTGCGGCTCATCGTTCACGCCGTTGGGGCGCACACCGGCGAGGATCTTGCTCTGCGCGGCCATGCCGAGGAACTGGTTGCGCGCTTGCATCAGTTTTTCGTGGCCGACACCGCCCTGGTCCTGCAGGAACACGTCGAAGCCGGTAGCGTTACCCAATTCCAGAACCGAAGGCGGCACGATGGCAAAGACCATGGCGTCCTTGAAGGCCCCGAAGAAGTAACCCTGGGCACGCTTGGCCACTTCGAATACCGACTGTGAAGCGTCACGCTCATCCCATGGCTTGAGCATCACGAACGCAAGGCCCGAGCTCTGGCCGCGACCGGCGAAGTTGAAGCCGTTGACGGTAAACACCGATTTCACGGCCTTGCCCTCGCCGGGTTCGCCTTCCTTGTCGTTGAGCAGGAAAGCACGCATGTCGTCGATGACTTTTTGCGTACGTTCAGCCGAAGAACCGACCGGAGTCTGTACCTGGGCGAAAATCACACCCTGGTCTTCCTCGGGCAGGAACGCGCTTGGAATGCGGGTGAACAGCCAGATCATGCCGACGAAGATGATCAGGTACACAAAGAACGCCGGGTACTTGTGCTTGATCATGTTGCCCACGCCGCGCTCGTAGCTGATAACGCCACGGTCGAAGGTGCGGTTGAACCAGCCGAAGAACCCACGCTTGGGTTGGCCGTGCTTCTCAGGGTCGATTGGCTTGAGCATGGTGGCGCACAAGGCCGGGGTGAAGATCAGGGCAACCAGTACCGACAGCGCCATGGCCGAAACGATGGTGATGGAGAACTGTTTGTAGATCACACCGGTGGAACCACCGAAGAATGCCATCGGCAGCAATACCGCCGACAGTACCAGGGCAATACCTACCAGCGCGCCCTGGATCTGGCCCATGGACTTGACCGTCGCTTCTTTGGGCGACAGGTGCTCCTCGGCCATCACCCGCTCGACGTTTTCCACCACCACGATTGCATCGTCCACCAGCAAGCCGATGGCCAGGATCATGCCGAACATGGTCAGGGTGTTGATGGTGAAACCGAACGCTGCCAGGATCCCGAAGGTACCCAGCAATACCACCGGTACCGTCATGGTGGTGATGATGGTGGCGCGGAAGTTCTGCAGGAACAGGAACATCACCAGGAACACCAGCACGATCGCTTCGACCAGGGTGTGTACCACGCCGGAGATCGATTCGGTCACCACCGGTGTGGTGTCATACGGCACCACGGCTTTCATGCCTGGCGGGAAGAACGGCTCCAGGGACGCCACGGTGGCCCGGATGGCCTTGGCGGTGTCCAGGGCGTTGGCGCCCGAGGCCAGTTTGATCGCCATGCCCGAAGCCGGCTTGCCGTTGAACTGCGCACTGATGCTGTAGTTCTGGCCGCCCAGTTCGATACGCGAGATGTCACGCAGGCGGACCTGCGAGCCATCGGCGTTGACCTTCATCAGGATCTTGCCGAACTCTTCTGCGGTTTGCAGGCGAGTCTTGCCGATGATGGTTGCGTTCAACTGGGTACCGGGCAGGGCGGGCAGGCCACCCAATTGGCCGGTGGCCACCTGCACGTTCTGCGCGGAAATGGCGGTGCTGACGTCGACCGGTGTCAACTGGTAGTTGTTCAGCTTGGCCGGGTCCAGCCAGATACGCATGGCGTACTGCGAACCGAATACCTGGAAGTCACCGACACCCGCTGTACGGGAAATCGGGTCCTGGATGTTGGACACGATGTAGTTGGACAGGTCGTCCTTGGTCATGCTGCCGTCTTCCGACACCAGACCGATCACCATCAGGAAGTTCTTCACCGACTTGGTCACGCGGATACCCTGCTGCTGCACTTCTTGAGGCAGCAGTGGGGTCGCCAGGTTCAGCTTGTTCTGCACCTGGACCTGGGCGATGTCCGGGTTGGTACCCTGGTTGAACGTCGCGGTGATGGTCATGCTGCCGTCGGAGTTACTGTCCGAGGCGACATAACGCAGGTTGTCGATACCGTTGAGCTGTTGCTCGATGACCTGCACTACGGTGTCCTGCACGGTTTGTGCGGACGCGCCTGGGTAGGTCACCTGGATATCAATAGCGGTCGGCGCGATGGCCGGGTACTGGTTGATGGGCAACTTCAGGATCGACAGTGTCCCGACCAGCATGATCACCAGGGCAATTACCCAGGCGAAAATGGGACGGTCGATAAAAAATTTCGACATGGGTTATTCCCCTTTGCCAGCAGCGGCAGCAGGAGCGGAACCGGCGGGCTTGGCGTTGTCAGCGTCCTTGACCTTGACTTCGATGCCCGGCTTGATGAACTGCAGGCCTTCGGTGATCACGCGGTCGCCGGCGTCCAGGCCTTTTTCCACCAGCCAGTAGGCGCCGTCGGTGCGGTTGGCCACCAGGGTACGTTGTTCGACCTTGTTGTCCTTGGTCACCACCAGCGCCGTCGGAATGCCCTTGATGTCGCGGGTCACGCCTTGCTGCGGTGCCAGGATAGCCTTGCTGTTCACACCGGCTTGCAACTGGGCGTGTACGAACATGCCCGGCAACAGGTTGTGGTCAGGGTTGGGGAACACGGCGCGCAGGGTCACCGAACCGGTGGTCTGGTCGACCGACACTTCGGAGAACTCCAGCTTGCCTTCCTGGCCGTAATCGCTGCCATCTTCCAGGGTCAGCTTGACCTTGGCGGCATTGGCGCCGGCTTTTTCCAGCTGGCCGCTTTCCAGGTCGCGGCGCAGTTTGAGCATTTCAGCGGACGACTGCGTCACGTCGACGTAGATCGGGTCCAGTTGCTGGATCACCGCCATGGCATCGGCCTGGCCATTGCTGACCAGTGCGCCTTCGGTCACCGAAGAACGGCCGATACGCCCGGAGATCGGCGCGAACACTTTGGTGTAACGCACGTTGATCTGGGCCGTTTGAACGTTTGCTTCGGCGGTCATGCGGTTGGCGACGGCGGTGTCGTATTCCTGGCGGCTGACGGCTTGTTCATCGACCAACTGCTTGTAGCGGTCGGTGATGGACTTGGTCTGGGTCAGGGTGGCTTGTGCGCTTTTCAGGGTCGCGTCGTACACCGACGGGTCGATCTGATAAAGCTGCTGGCCTTCCTTCACGTCCGCGCCTTCTTTGAACAGGCGCTTGAGAATGATGCCATTGACCTGCGGGCGAACTTCCGCGATGCGGTAGGCGGTGGTGCGGCCTGGCAGCTCGGATGTCAGGGTATAGGCTTGCGGTTGAAGGGTGACCACGCCGACCTGAGGGATTTGAGCGGGCGGAGCCGCTTCTTCCTTTTTACATCCGCTGAGCAGCGATGCCAGGGCGACGGCAGTGACCAGAGCGGTAACAGCTGGCTTAAGTTGCATGAAGATCCTCGGGTCAGGCGCGCAGGGTGCGCACAAGAAGTGTGGAAGGGTAAAAAACAAACGGCGAGTAGATAAGTAGCTTGCTACGCAATATACTTACGTTCATGGTTGTTTGTAAACTCTTGACAGGTTTCGCGCAATGTTGACAAAGCAACGATCGAAACCTCGATTTCATTACGTTCGGCACCCATGAAGGTGTGCGTCCCACAAAATTCTCTGATGATCGTTAACGTCTATTAACGCTGCGTTAACGATAGTCTCAAGTGTCCTGATTGAGGTTGTACTGCCATGGTTCGTCGCACCAAAGAGGAAGCTCAGGAAACGCGCAGCCAAATTCTCGATGCCGCCGAGCACGCTTTTTACGAGCGCGGCGTTGCGCGTACTACGTTGGCGGATATCGCCGCATTGGCCGGTGTGACGCGGGGCGCCATCTACTGGCACTTCAGCAATAAATCCGATCTGCTGCAGGCGCTGCTCGACACGTTGCATGAGCCGCTGGATGAGTTGGCCAGGGCCAGCGAAAGCGAGGATGAGCTCGACCCGCTGGGCTGCATGCGCAAGCTGCTGATTCATCTGTTTCATCAAGTGGCCCTGGACCCGAAAACCCGGCGCATCAACGAGATTTTGTTCCATAAGTGCGAATTCACCGATGAAATGTGTGACATGCGCCGCCAGCGCCAGACCCACAGCCTGGAATGCAACCTGCGCATCGGCCTGACACTGCGTAACGCGGTCCATCGCGGGCAGCTTCCGGAAAATCTCGACACTGCCCGCGCCGCCGTGTGCATTCATGCCTACATCAACGGGCTGATCGGCCAATGGCTGCTGGTACCCGACAGCTTCCAGTTACACCAAGAAGCCGAACGCTGGGTGGACGCAGCGCTCGACATGCTGCGCTTGAGCCCCAGCCTGCGCAATTGAGACAAAATGCGTAATTGCATCAGGTTGTGTCAACAGTAAAGCCTAAGGACAGTCAATCGTCCTTCTGCCTGATAGGTGGGGTGACTTTATATACGGGCTGGCGGGCGGTTGATAGGTAGCCGCCTAAGTATTTTGTAGGGATTTTGTTGCGGTTCTGTGAAGCGATGTTACCAAGCGGATACATGCGGTCAAAACGTGGGAGGGGCGGTGCCCCTCCCACATTTGGTTTTGCGTTTCAGGTGATTACAGCGTCGGATAATCGATGTAACCCACCGCGCCCTTGCCGTAGAAGGTTTCCGGATGCGCTTCGTTCAGCGGCGCATCGGCCTTCAAGCGCGCCGGCAAGTCCGGGTTGGCAATGAACGGTACGCCAAACGCCACTGCGTCCGCCTTGCCCTCCGCCAGCCACGCATTGGCGCTGTCCTTGGTGAAGCGCTCGTTGGCGATGTACACGCCGCCGAAGGCTTTCTTCAATTGTGGACCGAGGCTGTCGGCGCCTTCTTTCTCGCGCGAGCAGATAAACGCGATGCCGCGCTTGCCCAGTTCGCTGGCGACGTAGGTGAAGGTTTGCGCCAGGTTGTCATCACCCATGTCATGGGCATCCGCACGCGGTGCCAGGTGCACACCCACACGGCCGGCGCCCCAGACTTCGATGGCCGCATCGGTCACTTCCAGCAGCAGGCGCGCGCGGTTTTCCAGGGAACCTCCGTAGTTGTCGGTGCGCTGGTTGGTGCTGCTTTGCAGGAACTGGTCAAGCAGGTAGCCGTTGGCACCGTGGATTTCCACGCCATCAAAGCCGGCCGCCTTGGCGTTTTCGGCTCCGGTGCGGTAAGCGTCGACAATGTCGGCGATTTCAGCGGTTTCCAGGGCGCGCGGCGTCGGGTAGTCGGCCAGCGGACGCACCAGGCTGACATGGCCCTTGGCTTGAATCGCGCTCGGCGCCACCGGGGTTTCGCCGTTCAGGTACGACTCATGGGAGATGCGGCCCACGTGCCACAGTTGCAGGAAGATCTTGCCGCCCGCGCCGTGCACGGCCTTGGTCACGTTGGCCCAGCCGCGTACCTGATCGTTGGACCAGATGCCCGGCGTGTCCGGGTAGCCTACGCCCAGCGGCGTCACGGAAGTGGCCTCGCTTAGGATCAGCCCGGCGGAGGCACGCTGCACGTAGTACTCGGCCATCAGCGCGTTGGGCACGCGGCCTTCATCGGCACGGCAGCGGGTCAGCGGCGCCATGATGATGCGGTTCGACAGTTGCAGGTCGCCCAGTGTGATCGGATCGAAAATAGTCGTCATGAGATAACACCCTTCAAGTGAGTTGATCAGTGGGTCGCAGGGGCCAGGTCGGCGTCGCCGCTCTGACGGAAAGTAATCAGGGTCACCAGCAGCGCAAGGATCGCCAGGGCCGCCGCCGCCAAAGGCACGCTGGTCAGGCCGAAACCGTGGGCGATTACGCTGCCGCCGACCCAGGCGCCGAGGGCGTTGCCGATGTTGAAGGCACCGATGTTCAAGGTGGACACCAGGTTCGGTGCGGCCTTGCCGAAGGTCACCACGTTGATCTGCAGCGCCGGCACGGCGGCAAACGAGGCGGTGGCCCACAGGAACAGGGTGATTTCAGTCGGGATCACCGCGACGCTGGTCCAGCTCAGCGCGGTGGTCACCACGGCCATGCTGATAAACACGCCGATCAGGGTGGCCGCCAGGCGCTTGTCCGCCAGCTTGCCGCCGATGATGTTGCCGACGGTGAGGCCCAGGCCGATCAACAGTAGCGTCCAGGTCACCCCTTTGGGCGACACGCCGGTGACATCGCCGAGCAGCGGCGCAACGTAAGTGAAGAGGGTGAACATGGACGCGGCGAACAGCGCGGTCATGCTCAGCGACAACCAGATACCGGCACCCTTGAGGGCCGCCAGTTCGGCGCGCATATTGAGTTTTTCTTCGTCACGCTTGGCTGGCAGGAAGCGGATCAGGCCAATCAGCGCCACCACACCAATCAATGTCACGGCCCAGAAGGTCGAGCGCCAGCCGGCTTGCTGGCCCAACGCGGTGCCCAGCGGCACACCGAGCACGTTGGCCAGGGTCAAACCGGTGAACATCAGGGCCACGGCCGAAGCGCGTTTGTTGGCCGGCACCAGGTTGGCGGCGACCACCGAGCCGATTCCGAAGAACGCGCCATGGCACAGTGCGGTGACCACACGGGCAACCATCAGCACGTTGTAGTCACTGGCCAGGGCGCAGAGCAGGTTGCCGATAATGAAGATCCCCATCAACGCTACCAGGGCCGCCTTGCGTGGCAACCTGGCGGTGGCCAGAGCCATGAATGGCGCGCCGATGGCGACGCCCAGGGCGTAGCCGGTGACCAGCCAGCCGGCGCCGGGAATCGACACGCCGAGGTCCGCCGCCACATCGGGCAGCAAGCCCATGATGACGAATTCGGTGGTGCCGATGGCGAAGGCGCTCAGGGCCAGGATAAGTAGCGAGAGAGGCATTTTCGTGTCCTTTACAGCGGCGCGCTGATTTCAGCGCTGAGTTCAGTGATAAGCGCCGCGAGGAAGGCTTGGATCACGTCCTCATTGCGCTTGAAAAAATGCCACTGCCCGGCCTTCTGGCTGCTGATAAGTCCCGCCCGTTGCAAGGTGGCCAGGTGGGCCGACACGGTTGACTGGGACAAGCCGCAGCGCTGGTCGATCTGCCCGGCACAGATGCCGTATTCGTGGTTGTGCAGTTGCTCGGGGAACTGCACCTTCGGGTCTTTGAGCCAGGTGAGGATGTCTCGTCGTACTGGGTGCGCCAGGGCTTTTATTATTTCGTCGAGGTCGATGGACATGGCAGTTGCTCGGTGGCTTGAAGCGTTATATCGCGATGAGGCGAACTTTAAATCGCTATATCCCGATATACCAATATGATTTTGATCTGAGGTCAGGCTAAATCGGTATATCGGGTTATAACGATACGTTGGCGGCAGTGCTAGACTGCGCGCCATGAATTATCTCGCACATCTGCACCTGGGCGGCCAACTTCCAGCGCAACTGTTGGGCAGCCTGTATGGCGATTTCGTCAAAGGTCGCCTGCAAGGGCAGTTCAGCCCGTCCATCGAAGCGGCGATTCAGTTGCACCGCGCTATCGATCGCTTTACCGACAGCCACCCGTTGGTGGGGGAGGCGTTGTCGCGCTTCAGCCTGACTCGCCGGCGTTATGCGGGAATCGTCCTCGATGTGTTTTTCGATCACTGCCTGGCGCGGGATTGGGCGCTGTATGCCGAGCAGCCGCTGGAGCGCTTTACCTCGCAGGTGTACCGCGTACTGGCGGCCGAACCGCAGCTGCCGGGGCGGCTGGCGCAGATTGCACCGTATATGGCGGCGGACGATTGGTTGGGCTCGTACCGTGAGTTCGCGGTGATGGAGCAGGTGTTGCGGGGGATTTCGCGGCGGTTGACGCAGCCGGAGGCATTGGGGCATGCGATGCAGGAGTTGCGGCTTTTATATGAACCGTTGAGTGAGGATTTCCGACTGTTCTATCCACAATTGCAGGAATTTGCACAAAACCAACTGACAATTCACGTCTAAATGTGGGAGGGGGCAAGCCCCCTCCCACATTTGGAACAGTGTTTAGCTCATGTCAGGCGGCGAAGGCAGGTCGGGCGTCTACCTGCTCAGCTTCCGGCAACGGCCCGAACAACGCCTTCTGCACCGCCTGCTGCGCCTGATACGCCAGCGCCGCACGTTCCTGCCCGGCGCAGGCAATCGGCTTGAGCACATGGATTTCCACGTCGCCCTGATCATTGCCGAACAGGCGCATCAGGTGCGAGAGCAAATCGTCATCGCCAATGAACGGCGCCAACGCATCCACTTGTCCATCGCGTAGGTAACGAATCGCCACCGGTTGCAGCGACACATCCGCATCGATCGCACTGGCCAGCAAGCGACCATGGAAGGTACGCAGGCTGCGCCCGTCGGTGGTGGTGCCTTCCGGGAACATCAACAGCGGGTGCTGTTGTTCCAGGTGGCGGGTCATCTGCTTGCGGATCAACTGGCTGTCACCCGAACCGCGACGAATAAACAAGCTACCGGCCTTGGCCGCCAACCAACCGGCAACCGGCCAGGTACGCACCTCGGCTTTGGACAAAAACGACATCGGCGCCACGGCGCCGAGCAGCGGAATGTCGGTCCAGGACACATGGTTGCTCACCCACAGCATCGGCTGCGTCGGTAGTTCGCCGTGCACCGTCACGCGAAAAGGCAGGGCGTTGGTCAGTCGGGCCATAAAGAACCGCGACCAGCGTTGGCGGCGCACCATCGAGTTGGCCACGCCCAAGCGTTCGAACAGGCCAAACACGCTGGCCATGCTCAAGCCCAGCGCCACCACCACCAGCACGCGGGCAATGCGCCCGTACACGCGCAGGCGGCTCATCACATGGCCGCCTTGAAGTGGCGCGCGTAACGCGGGCACAACTCATCGCGCTTGAGCAGGATGAACACGTCGGCGACCTGGAAGTCTTCGTCCCAGCACGGCTCGCCGCAGATCTTCGCGCCCAGGCGCATATAGGCCTTGAGCAGCGGCGGCATCTCGGCGATGACGTTGGACGGCAGGTCCAGCGCCGGCAATGGTTTTTTCGGTTCGGCGCGCAGGTGTTCGTTACACAGGTAGCGTTCGCGCAGGCGCTGCATGATCGCGTGGGCCTGGATGCCGCCGTCGTGCATCGGAATGCTCGCGCAGCCCATCAAATAGCTGTAACCGCCCTGATTGAGCACTTCGGCCAACTCGCCCCACAACACCGCGATGGTGCCGCCGTTGCGGTAAGCCGGGTCGACGCAGGTGCGACCGATCTCCAGGATCGGCCCTTGCAGGTGCAGCAAGCCGTGCAGGCTGAATTCTTCTTCGCTGTAGAACCGGCCCAGAGTGCTGGCGGCCTGGTGGTCGAGCAAACGGGTGGTGGCGACGAGCCGACCGCTGTTCAAATCCCGCACGCCGATGTGGCTGCAGTGAACATCATAGTCATCCATGTCCAGGCCAAGTTCCGCGCCTTTCAGCTTGGCGTTGAACTCGCCGCTGAACACGTTGAACCGCAGGGCCTGTGCTTCCTGCAATGCCTGTGCGCCAACCAGGCGTTCGGCTTGCAGACGGCGTTCATTGCCGGTGTCGCTGATGCGGGCGATCTGAGTCATGGCGAATCTCCGAGTGCCAGCCACTGTTCGGCCGGTCGACTTGTTTGTCCAAACTCAGGCTATGGAGCCCCGGTGTCATCTCCATGAAGTTATGGTGACGCTTGGATGACAGCCTCTTTGTCGCCAATCTGTCATGCGTCTGGGCTAGCCTCGCGGGCTTGAATGCCCCCTTGAGTTCGTGTCCATGGTCAGAGGCTTGTTGTGTGTTGCCCTGCTGTTCGTCACCGTTACCGCCCACACCCACGCCGACACCTGGCCCGACAAGGACTGGGCCAGGGGCACGCCACTGGCCGGCCCCGCCGTCGACGCCCTCGACACCTACGCTTTCCCGCCACGTGATGACGCCAGCCGCCAAGGCGTCCGCACCGATGCGCTATTGGTGATCCGCGATGGCCAGATCGTTTATGAACGCTACGCCGCGCCCGCCACCGTGAGCACGCCGCACCTGACTTGGTCGATCAGCAAAAGCCTGATGGCCACGGTGCTCGGCGTGGCCTACGGCGATAACCGCTTCAAACTCAGCGACCCCGTGGCGCGTTTTTATCCGCCAATGAAACAGCACCCCACGGTGAGCATGGCCGACCTGCTGCACTGGGCCTCGGGCCTGGACTGGCAGGAAGACTACGAATACGCGCCGTTGAAATCCTCGGTAGTGGCGATGCTCTATACCCGTGGTCACACCGATATGGCGGACTTCGCCGCCGGCATGGACACCTTCAGCGCGCCGGGCCAGGCCTTCCGTTACTCCAGCGGCGACAGCAATTTATTGTCCGCCGCGCTCAAGGGCATGCTCGGCCACAAGGCCTACATGAGTTACCCGTGGGATGCGCTGTTCAAACCGCTGGGCATTCACAACGCCACCTGGGAAACCGACGCCGACGAAACCTTCGTCGCCTCGTCATACGCCTACCTTACCGCCCGCGATCTGGCGCGTATCGGCTTGCTGATGGCACGGGACGGACGCTGGGGCGAGCAACAGTTGCTGCCCAAGGAGTGGGTCGCCTTCAACCGCCGGCCGTTCGCTCACTACAAAACCGGCCAGGACGAAGCCGTCCCCGGTGGCCATTGGTGGCTCAACACAGGCACCCCAAAGCCTTGGCCCGATGCCCCCGCCGACACCTTCGCTGCCCTCGGCCACTGGGGCCAGGCGCTGTTCGTAGTACCCGCCGAACACCTGGTGATCGTGCGCTACGGCGATGATCGCGATGGCACTTATCGTCACAACGAACTGCTCAAACGCGTGCTCGCGGCGGTGCAGCCATGATCCGTCGTCGGCCGTTCACCAGCGTGTTTCTGCTGCTGTTGCTCGCCCTGCTCGGCTGGGTGTGGCACGAGCGCGTCAACCTGCAAGCCTTCCCCGACATCATCGCGGCGTACACCGCCAAGGAGTACTGCTCGTGCCGGTACGTGGCGAACAACCCGGCGCAGTATTGCCTGGGGTATGTGAAGCAGTACGTGCCCACCAGCGCGTTCAGCGATAACCCGGAGCGCAGTGAGGTGACGGCGAGTGGGTTGGGGCGTACGCACACGGCGCGGTGGGTGGGGGAGCGGCAGGGGTGTCGCCTGAATCCGTGACACACCACACTTTCCCGCTTCCACATTTGGGTTTGCGCCGTTCGTGACATGCGCTTAAGGTTCGTGCAGGTTTTTTGCCCCACGAGTGTTTATGTTCAACGTCAGACCCCTGGCTTTGGCCCTGCTGGCCGCGTTCGCCGTCCCTGCCCACGCCGACTGGTACCTGGACAACGAGTCCTCACGCCTGTCTTTCGTCACCACCAAAAACACCGAAGTCGCCGAAGTGCAGCGCTTTCTGGTGTTGCACGGCAAGGTCGACAGCCAAGGGGCGGCGCAGTTGGAGGTGGAGCTGGAGTCGGTCAACAGTGGCATCCCACTGCGCGACGAGCGCATGCGCAATACGCTGTTTCAGGTCAAGACCTTCCCCGAAGCGTTGATCAGTGCGCAGATCAACCTGCAACCGATCAATGACCTGGCTTCCGGCGCGCAATTGGAATTGCGCCTGCCGCTTTCAGTGACGCTGCACGGCAAGACCCAGACCTACAGCGCCGAGTTGCTAGCCACGCGCCTGGATGATCGGCGTTTTCAGGTTGTGACGCTGGAACCTTTGGTGTTGCATGCCGAGGATTTCGACCTGGCGCCGGGAGTGGCGGCGTTGCGTGAAGCAGCGGGGCTCAAGTCGATCAGTTTGTCGGTGCCGGTGGGTGCGGTGCTGATTTTCACGGCGCGCTGACGTGGCCGGCGCGGTGTTCCCGTGGCGCAGCGCCAACCGGTTCGAGTTGTTGATCGACGGGCCGCGTTTTTTTCCACAGATGCTGCTGGGCATTGCCAGGGCCGAGCGTCAGGTCGATCTGGAGTTGTACCTGGTGGAAGCCGGTGCCTGCGCCGAAGCCATGGTGCAGGCGCTGGTGCAGGCGGCCGAGCGCGGCGTGCGGGTGCGTTGCCTGTTCGATGATTACGGCAGCCTCGCGTTTACCCTCGGGCTGCGCAAGCGCTTGACCGATGTGGGTGTGGAGTTGCGTTTCTACAATCGCCTGAGCTGGCGACGCTGGATGCGCAACCTGTACCGCGACCATCGCAAGCTGTTGTTGGTTGACCAGGGCATCGCTGTGGTCGGTGGCACCGGGGTCACCGACGAGTTCTGGACACCTGGGCAGGACACCGCCGAGTGGCATGAAGTGATGGTGCAGATCAGCGGGCCGCTGGTGCTGGACTGGCAGGCGTTGTTCGACCGCCAATGGCACGCCAATGCGGCTCGCCGCGCCTGGAAACCCGCAACCCATTTCGGTTTACCGCGCCTGCCCAAGGTGCCGGCGACCGGGCCTGGCCTGGGCCGCGTCGCGTATGCCGACGCCGGCCAGCATCGTGACATCCTGCAATCGCTGATCCGCGCCCTCAACAACAGTCAGACGCGGATCTGGTTGGCCACGCCGTACTTCCTGCCGACCTGGAGCGTGCGCCGCGCCTTGCGCCGTGCCGCAGGGCGCGGTGTGGACGTGCGTTTGCTGCTGACTGGCCCGCGTACCGATCACCCATCGGTGCGTTACGCCGGGCACCGCTATTACCCGCGCCTGCTACGTGCAGGCGTGCAGATTTTCGAATATCAGCCGTGCTTCCTGCACCTGAAAATGGTGCTGGTGGATGACTGGGTGAGCATCGGCTCGTGCAATTTCGACCACTGGAATTTGCGCTTCAACCTGGAAGCCAATCTGGAAGCGCTGGACCCTGAGCTTACACAGGCAGTGGTGGCGAGTTTTACTGCGGACTTTGCCCAGAGCCAGGTGGTCAGCCTGGAAGCGTGGAAGGCGCGGCCAGTGTGGCGGCGGGTGAAGCAGCGGGTGTGGGGGTGGGTGGATCGGCTGGTGGTGAACCTTCTTGACAGAAGGAGCTAGGAACAGCGGCAAGCTGCAAGCTGCAAGTTAAAAGCAGAACTGCTCTTCCTTGCCGCTTGTAGCTTGCAACTTGAAGCTGCCTCCTATAGCAATTCGAACGTCTGCTGCTGCACATCCTGGGAATCGAGCCCGATCTGCACATTGAACTCACCCGGTTCCGCCGCGTACTTGAGCTGAGTGTTGTAGAACTTCAAGTCGTCCTCGGTGATGGTGAAGTGCAGCGTGCGCTCTTCGCCGGCCTTGAGCATGATTTTCTGGAAGTTCTTCAGCTCCTTGATTGGGCGGATCATCGAGCCGGCCACGTCCTGGATATACAGCTGCACCACGGTTTCGCCGTCGACCTTGCCGGTGTTTTGCACGGTGACGCTGGCGTCGAGCTTGCCGGTCTTGTTCAGGGTGGTGGACGACAGCGCCATGTCCGACAGGCTGAACGTGGTGTAGCTCAGGCCATAACCAAACGGGAACAGGGGCCCGGTGGTGTCATCGAAGTACTGCGAGGTGTAGTTGCCCGGCTTGCCTGGGGTGAACGGTCGGCCGATGGTCAGGTGGTTGTAATAGGTCGGAATCTGCCCCACGGAGCGTGGGAAGGTGATCGGCAGCTTGCCCGACGGGTTGTAGTCACCGAACAGTACATCGGCGATGGCGTTGCCGCCTTCGGTGCCGGCGAACCAGGTTTCCAGGATTGCGTCGGCCTGTTGGTTCTCTTCGAGAATCGACAACGGACGGCCATTCATCAACACCAGCACCAGTGGTTTGCCGGTGGCCTTGAGGGCCTTGATCAGGTCGCGCTGGCTTTGCGGGATGTTCAGGTCGGTGCGGCTGGAGGACTCGTGGGACATGCCGCGGGACTCGCCCACGGCCGCCACCACGACGTCGGCCTCTTTGGCGGCCTTGACCGCTTCGTCGATCATCACCTGCGGCGCGCGCTTGTCATCCACCACTTCCGGGGCATCGAAGTTGAGGAAGTTGAGGTAGTCGACCACCGCCTTATCGTTGGTGATGTTGGCGCCACGGGCGTAGATGATCTTGCCTTTCTCGCCGATCACCGCGTTCAAGCCGTCGAGCAGGGTCACCGATTGTTCCGGCTTACCGGCGGCGGCCCAACTGCCCATCATGTCGATCGGCGCCTTGGCCAGCGGGCCGACCAGGGCGATGGTCGCGGATTTTTTCAGGGGCAGGGTGTTGTTCCGGTTTTTCAGCAGCACCAGACTGCGGCGGGCGATATCACGCGCATCGGCGCGGTGCAGGCGGCTGTCGGCGTAGGTGTCGGCCGGATCGTCCTCGGCCTTGCCGATACGCAGGTAAGGGTCCTTGAACAGGCCCATGTCGTACTTGGCGCCGAGCACTTCGCGCACGGCGTTGTCGATGTCGCTCTGCTCGATCTCACCGGACTTGAGCAGCCCCGGCAGTTCCTTGCCGTACAGCGAGTCGTTCATGCTCATGTCGATACCGGCCTTGATCGCCAGCTTGGCGGCTTCACGCCCGTCCTTGGCCACGCCGTGCTTGATCAGCTCGAAGATCGCGCCATGGTCGCTGACGGCCAGGCCCTTGAAGCCCCAGTCCTTGCGCAGCAGGTCGTTCATCAGCCAGGTGTTGGCGGTGGCGGGCACGCCGTTGATCGAGTTGAGCGCCACCATCACGCCGCCGGAACCGGCCTTGATCGCCGCGTGGTAGGGCGGCAGGTAGTCCTGGTACATCTTGACCGGGCTCATGTCGACCACGTTGTAGTCGCGCCCGCCTTCCACCGCGCCGTACAGGGCGAAGTGCTTGACGCTGGCCATGATGCTGTCGGCGTTCGCGGGGCTCGCGCCCTGGAAGGCCTTGACCATCACTTCGGCAATGCGCGAGACCAGGTAGGTGTCTTCACCGAAACCTTCGGACGTGCGGCCCCAACGTGGGTCGCGGGAGATGTCGACCATCGGCGCGAAGGTGATGTCGAGGCTGTCGGCGGCGGCTTCCTGGGCGGCGATGCGCCCGGAGCGGCCAATGGCCTCCATGTCCCAGCTGGACGCCAGGGCCAGGCTGATCGGGAAAATGGTGCGGTGGCCGTGGATCACGTCATAGGCGAAGAACATCGGGATCTTCAGGCGGCTGCGCATGGCCGCGTCCTGCATCGGACGGTTTTCCGGGCGTGTAATGGAGTTGAACGTGCCACCGATGCGGCCGGCGGCGATTTCCTTGCGGATCAGCTCGCGGGGCATTTCGGGGCCGATGCTGATCAGGCGCAATTGGCCGATCTTTTCATCGAGGGTCATCTGCTTGAGCAGATCGCTGACGAAGGCGTCCTTGTCTTTAAGCGCAGCAGGCTTTGTTTCTGCCCATACGGGGTGACTGGCCAGAGTGGCAACAAGGCCGAGCAAACACAGCTTTTTCATGAATATCCTTTTTCGGCTCACTGCGCAGCATCCATGGATGCCGTCGGCCAAAATGTGGGGAGCGTCTATTGTTGTTCGGGTGTTGTTCCGATAAATGCAGCACACTCGGAACTCTTATTTGCGCTGGGCATCTTTGTAGCTGATTGGCTCGATGCAATCCAGTGGTGGCGGATTATGCCCCAAGCGCGCGGTTTATAGGGTTAGTCGTCATATTCCATCCAGATTGGGCAGGAGAAACACCATGCAAGCAGCACAGGGTTACCGCTGGGGCTTGAAAGCCGCGGCTTTGCTATTGATCAGCACGGTGCTGAGCGGTTGCGGCATCAACAACATTCCCACCCTGGACGAACAGGCCAAAGCCGCCTGGGGCCAGGTGCAGAACCAGTACCAACGCCGCGCCGACCTGATCCCCAACCTGGTGGAAGTGGTCAAGGGCTACGCCGCGCACGAGCAGGACACCCTCACCGCCGTGATCGAAGCGCGGGCCAAGGCCACGTCGATCCAAGTGGATGCCAGCACCCTCGACAACCCCGAAAAACTCAAGCAGTTCCAGCAAGCCCAGGACGGTCTGAGCGGTGCCCTCAGCCGCTTGATGGTGGTGTCCGAACGCTACCCGGACCTGAAGGCCAACCAGAATTTCCTGGCCCTGCAATCGCAACTGGAAGGCACCGAAAACCGCATCGCCGTGGCCCGTCGCGACTTTATCCAGGCCGTGCAGGCCTACAACACCGAGATCCGCACTTTCCCCGGTCGCCTGTGGCACAGCGTGATGTACAGCGACTTGCCGATCCGCGCGACGTTTGAAGCCACCAGCGCCGATGCCGATAAAGCGCCGCAAGTGAAGTTCAAATAAAGCTGCACTGAGGTGTCGATGCGTTTATTACGGATAGGCCTGGCGCTGTGGCTGTTGGCCTGCGTGGGCGCGGCGCAGGCGGCGTTGACCTTCCCGGCGTTGACCGGGCGGGTGGTGGATAGCGCCCAGATGATCGATCCGGCGGTGCGCGAGCAACTGACCCAGCAGTTGCAGGCGTTCGAGCAAACCTCGGGTGATCAAATCGTGGTCGTCACCGTGCCCGACCTGCAAGGCACGAGCATTGAAGATTACGGTTATCAATTGGGCCGCGCGTGGGGGATCGGCCAGAAGGGCAAGGACAACGGCGCGCTGTTGATCGTCGCCCGCGCCGAGCGCACATTGCGCATCGAAGTCGGCTATGGCCTGGAAGGCGTGCTGACCGACGCGCAGTCCTGGGTGATCATCAACCAGGTCATTGTGCCCAAATTCAAGGCCGGCAATTTCAGCCAGGGCATCAGCGACGGTGTGGCCGCGATGATCCGAGTGGTCGGTGGTGAACCCTTGGCGGTGCCCGCCCATGTGGCGGATGCCAACTTTGCCAAGGATAATCCCGGGCTTTCCATCGGCCTGTTTGTTTTGCTGATCGGCGTGTTGTGGCTGTGTAATCGCATGGGCCTGCCGGTGGGCGCGATCCTGCTGGCGATCCTCAGCAGCAGCGGGCGCGGCGGCGGGGGAGGCGGTGGCGGCGGAGGTTTCCGTGGCGGCGGTGGTGGTTTCGGCGGCGGCGGCGCTTCGGGCGGCTGGTGATGACAATAACGAGAAAAGAGCACGTAGAACCATGGCATTACTGACTGAACACGAACAACGCCAAGTCGCCGAAGCCATCGCCCGGGTCGAGCAACAGACTGATGCCGAACTGGTGACGGTACTGGCCGCGCGTGCCGACGATTACGCCTACATCCCGTTGCTGTGGGCCAGTTTGATCGCGTTGGTGGTGCCGGGGGTGGTGCATTACCTGTCGGGCTACCTGACCATGTATACCTTGCTGTTGGCGCAGTGGGTGACGTTCATTGTGTTGTGCCTGGTGTTTCGGCTGCCCAAGGTGACGACCCGCTTGATCCCACGTTCGGTGCGCCATTGGCGTGCCTCGAACCTGGCACGCCGACAATTCCTGGAGCAGAACCTGCACCACACAGTCGGCAGTACCGGCGTGCTGATTTTTGTCAGCGAGGCGGAGCGATATGTGGAGATCCTGGTGGATGAGGGCATTTCCACGCGCCTGGATGACAGCAACTGGGATGCCATCGTCAAGGTGTTTACCCAGCAGGTGAAGCAGGGGCAGACGCTGGCGGGGTTTATCAGTTGCATTGAGGCCTGTGGCGAATTGCTCAAGGTGCATGTGCCGGTGACTCAGGCGCGTAATGAGTTGCCCAATCGCCTGGTGGTACTCGAATAAACCAGACACCACATTTGGATCCACTGTGGCTGCTGGAATCGACCATTGATCAAATAACCCCGTGCCCTTAACTCCCTTCCCCCCTAAAATGCCCGGCATTCCCTGCCCGAGGCGTTTTTGTTCATGTCTGTCACTGCTCAACCGGATCATCACGCCCAGTTCATCGAACTGCTGAGCGCAAGCCTGGCGCAGAACGCCTTTATCAAGCTGGTGCTGGCCAAGTACGTGGGCACGCAAGCCGAGTTGCAACGGCTGATCATCAAGCCGGTCACCGTCAAGGAACAGCCGTGCCTGTCCTTCGTCTACCGCTACAAGACCCGCGATATCACCAAGAATTTGCCCTTGGCCGACGGTGTGGCGGCGATTGCCGAGCTGCTGCCGGCTTCGTTCAAGAACGCGCACCTGCTGTCGCTGACTGATGAAGCGCAGCTGGAATACAGCAAGAAAAACAAAAGCTCGCTGTTCAAAAGCCAGCCGCAGCAACTGCGCGAGGCGCCTTCGGCCGAACATAACCGCGAGAAAAATCGCTTCCTCGACCTGAGCCGGCCGTTCCTCGTCGACCTGGGCGTGACCGACGCGAAACAGGCGTTGATCCCCTCCATGTCGCGCAAGTGGAAGCAGATCAACAAGTTCCTCGAAGTGTTCAGCCATGCGCTGACCTCTTCACCGCTCAAGCTCGATCAACCGCTGCGCGTCGCCGATTTTGGGTCGGGCAAGGGCTATCTCACATTTGCGATCCACGACTACCTGCGCAACACCCTCAAGGCCCAGGGCGAAGTCACCGGCGTGGAACTGCGCGAAGACATGGTGACCTTGTGCAATACCGCCGCCGCCCGCCTGGAACATCCGGGGCTGGTGTTCAAGTGCGGTGACGTGCGCAGCGTGGCACCCAGCGAGCTGGACGTGATGATCGCCCTGCATGCGTGCGACATCGCCACCGACTATGCGATCCACACCGGCATCCGTTCCGGCGCGTCGATCATCATGTGCTCGCCATGCTGCCACAAGCAGATCCGCCTGCAGATCCAGAGCCCGGTGCTGCTCAAGCCGATGCTGCAATACGGTCTGCACCTGGGCCAGCAGGCGGAAATGGTCACCGACAGTTTGCGGGCGCTGTTCCTGGAGGCCTGCGGGTATGAAACCAAGGTGTTCGAGTTCATCTCGCTGGAACACACCAACAAGAACAAGATGATCCTGGCGGTCAAGCGCGCCGAGCCTGTGGATAACGCGCAGTTGCTGGAGAAGATCCAGGCGCTGAAGGCGTTCTACCACATCACCGAACACTGCCTGGAGACCTTGCTGCGCGCGGATGGAATGTTGAGCTGAAGCGGCTCCCTCACCACGGTAAGCGTCAGAAGAAGCGCGTCACGCTGATCCTGGCGTCACGCCCCTTGGTGTAGGCGCGGTCGCCGCTCAGGGCTGGGCGGAAGTTGTTGTTGAACATATTGTCCAGGGTGAAGTTGACCTCGGTGCCCTTGAGGTAAGCCTGCTGCGGCTTCCATTTGGCGAACAGGCCCTGGGTGTTGTAGCGCTTGTTGCCGTACTGGTCGTAGAACTGGTCGCCGACGCTGGAGCCGGGGCCGCCTGAATAGTTATCGCTGGGCAGGCGGTCGGTCGCGCCGATGAATTGCCCCATCCAGCCTACCTGGGCATCCCACGCCGGGATGTTTGTGCCCAGCACCAGCACCCATTTGGTGGGCGGAATATCGCGTGCCGAGACATCCGGTCCCCACGGGTTGGTATAGGCGCCTTCGTGCTGGCCTTTGGCATAGGCGTAGGACACCGAGCCGAACAGGTAGGTGGAGTTGTAGAACGACTCGACTTCAAAGCCCTTGATGGTCAGGCCGCCGATGTTGCGATAGTTGGCCATCGCCCCCGGTGGACATGCAGTGGCAATGGTGCCGCCGTTGACCGCCTGGTTCTGGCAACCTACCCCGGTGGCCTTGAAGATTTCGTCTTCGACCTTGTTGTGAAAGAGCGTCGTGCGTATTTGCAGGTTGTCATCCTGGGTGATCAGCTTGTCGAAGCTGGTGATGTTGCCCACGGTGATCGAGGTAATGCGCTCCGGGTCCAGGCCAACGCTGGTGGCCGTGCGGTTGCCTACGCCTTGCACTTCGTATTGCTCGTCGATCACCGGCGCACGCCAGGTCTGGCTCCAGTTGGCGAACAGCCCGACCTGCGGGGTGACGGTCCAGAACACCGCCAGGCGTGGCGACCAGCCGGTGTAGGTGCGGTCGCTGTAATCATGGCCGACCGCCGGGTCGGGGTTGCTGTAGTACGGCGCATCGTTGGCTTCGCCACGGTTGCGCACATGGTCGTAGCGCAGCGACGGCGTGACTGTCACGTCGCCCAACGTGACCGCGTCTTGAATGAAGAAACTGTTGGTATCGACCTTGCCATGGGGCATGAAGCCCGGCTGGAAGTGCCCGTTGTTGTAGCGCGGCGTGTTGTAGGTGGCGCCGGGCATCCACATTTCGGTTTCACGGATGTGCTTGCGCACCTGCCCGCCGATGGTGAGCGCATGCTGCAAGGGGCCGGTGTCGAACAGGCTGACGTTGCGGACATCGAGGTTTTTGTCGGTGTAGGCGGTGTCCATCCTGCGCCCGCCGGTGGCCAACTGAAAAAACGCCGTGGCGTCGCGGGCATCGGTCTGGTCGGTGTTGGACTGTGAGTACTTGATGGTCAGGTCCACCAAGGGGTTATCCAGCGGCTGGTATTCGTACTTGCCCGACCAGGTGGTGTCGACGGTGTCGCGGTGGGCTAAAAATCGCTTGAGCGCGCCTTCGTAGCCATAACGGTCAATGTTGGCCTGGGTGGGGGGTGTCGGGTAGCTCGCCGCGGAAAAGGGTGTCCAGCGGTTACTGTGGGAGCGCGAGTAGGAAAATCCGACGCTGTGTTCATCGGTGAGGTGCGCGTTGATCTTGAACAGTTTGCCGTCCACATCCTGGGCGGTGTTGGGCAGGCGCTGGGGGTTGATCGGGTATTGGTTGTTTTCGTTGGGCAACTTGGCGGCGACTTTCATGTCGCCGCCGTCGCGTTGGGTCAAATAGGCCAGGGCATCGAAACGGCCATCTTCGGTGCGGCCATACACGGCGCCGCTGTAGACCTGTTCGTGGTCGTTGCTGGCGTAACCGTATTTGAGCATCGCGCCGCTGTTGCGGCCGACCTCCAGCAGGTCCGGGGCATCTTTGGTGGTCATGTTGACGGTACCGCCGAAACCGCCGTTGCCGGTGAACGGAGAGTTGGGGCCTTTCTCGACTTCGATGCTCTTGATCAGCTCGGGCTCGATAAACACCGTGCCTTGCTGGTAGCGCTCAAAGCCGCTCTTGGTGGCGCCATCGACCGTCAACGGCACGTCTTCGGCATCGCCGAAACCGCGAATATTGATGGTCTGGCCGCCGGGCTTGAGCGAACCGCCCTGGCTGACACCAGGCAGCGTCTGCAACAGACTGGGGATGTTATTGGCCTGGTAGCGATCGATATCCGCCTGGCTCAGGGTGGAACGGCCGACGGTGCTGGAGTCGACTTCATTGCCGGTGCCGATCACGCTCAGGGCATCCAGCTGGATCGCGCCACTTTGGGTGGTCTTGGTATCAATGGGTTTTACCACGTAGGTGCTGCCGACCATGACCAGGGTGAACGCGCTGTTTTTCAGCAGGGTGCGGATCGCTACCTGCGCTGTGAAGTCGCCGTTGAGCGCTGGCGCCTGCACGTTGTTGAGCAGCGCTTCATCGAACAGCAGCTGGATTTTTGCCTGTTGCGCCACCTGGCTCAGGGACGCGGCCAGCGGCTGGGCGGGCAGTTGCAGGCGCAGCGATTCGGCCTGGGCAGTGAGGCTGAAGGCCAGGCCGGCGGCGATAACGGTCGGTCGGAAAAACAGGTGCGAAACAGGGCAAGGCGCGCGAAACATGAAATCCCCCGGTGCGGCCAAATGGCCAAAAAAGGTGTGCGTATCAAACGCAGACGGGAGGAAGACGGGGCAGCCAAAAAAAACCACACATGCAAATGCAAAATATTCTCATGTGTGGAATTGGCGGATTATTTGTTCGGCTCAATCCGCAGGATGCCATCGGCCGACGCCACGGTTTTCACCGGCAGCAGGGCGGGCAGGGCATTGAGCAGGGCGTCTGGATCATTCACATCCAGGTTGCCCGAAATCTTCAGGTGCGCTACGGCGTTACTGACCTGCAAGGGCGCCTGGGGCCGGTACAGGCTCAGTTCATCGATCAGGCTGGCCAGTTCGCGGTTGCGAAACGACAGGTGCCCGCTGCGCCAATCCGCCACCTCTTCGGTGGTGAGCGTTTGCTGCTGCACGGTGCCCTTGGCATAGCTGTAGCTGGCGCGTTGCCGAGCGCCGAGCAGCGTGACCGGGCTGTTCGCAGCCGGCTCGAAGGCGACCTGGCCGTGAGCGACGCTGACCACCAGTTGCTGCGGGCTGCGCCGCACATCAAATCCGGTGCCGACGACGCGTACGGACGCCTCGCCTGCCTGCACATAAAGCGGTCGTTCTTTATCGGCGGCCACTTCGAGGTACAACTGGCCCTTGTCCAGGTGCACGATGCGCCGTTGCGCGGTGAAGTCCACGCGCAGACCGGTGTTGGCATTCACATACAAGGTACTGCCGTCCGGCAGGTTCAAGGTGCGCATGCCCTTGGCTTGGGCTTCGACCTGGGTGTGATAAGCCTCCAGGGGCGCGCCGATATAGGGCGACAGCACTGCGCATAACAAGGCGGCCGCCACCGCCACCGCCGGGCGCCAGATCGACGGTTTGCGCGCGGGCAGCGCCACGGGCTTGTTCAGTTGCTGCAACTGGGCCAGGTCCGCCCACAGTTGCTCGAACTCGGCATAGGCGCGGGCATGGGCAGGCTCGGCCAGCCAGGCGGCAAAGGCCTTGCGGTCGGCACGCGCCGGGTCGTTGCGGTTGCGGGCAAACCAACTGGCGGCTTGGGCATCGATGGCGTCGCTGTCTTCGATATCCAGGGCGTCGGTGTCGCTCAGGCGGTTCATTCTGGCTGCTCCGTGCCGGGTTCGGGTTGAAGGCGTCGCTTGCAATGCAGCAGGGCAAACGCGATGTGCTTTTCCACCATGCTGGTCGAAATCCCCATGCGCTCGGCGATCTGCGCCTGGCTCAGGCCTTCGAAGCGGTGCAGCATAAGGGCTTCTCGCCTGCGCGGCGAGAGTTCGGTGAGGACTTCCTTCAACTGTTCCAAGCGTTGCAGGCGAAGTGCAGCGGCCATGGGCTCGTTTTGCTCCTCGGTGACAGGTTCCGCGTCCCTGTCCGGCTGATCGGAATGAACGGTCTGGCGCACCTTCTGTTTGCGCCAGTGATCACGCAGCAGGTTGCGTGCCATCTGGAACAGGAACGCCCGCGGCTGCTCGACCTTGCTTCGGTCGCCGTAATCCAGCCATTGGGTGAAGACATCCTGGGTCATGTCCGCCGCGTCGCTGGCGTTGTCCGTGCGTTTGCGCAGGAAATACAGAATATCCGTATAAACCCCGCGAACGGCGTCGGCCGACAACGGGTCGGGCTTGGGACGAGACATGGATATCCTTCTTGACGAAGCACGACTGGGAAAAGTCGCGAATACTATCGAGAATTATTGTCATTTGTCTCTATTTAAAGGATTCACTCGATTTGATCAGCGTTCCACAGGTACTGAGAGTGCCGGATTGCCCAATGGATGCGTACGTGCTGCGAAAAACTTCAACTCAACGCCCGTGCCATCGAACAACTGCGAATACCGCCGCTTCTGCTGGCGAATAAAGCCATCGCTGCGTCCCGATACCGAGATCGCCAGGGTGCTCACATTGGCTTGGCCAATCGCATCCACCAGGTGTTTGTCCTGCGGCCCCAGGTCATGGCCGAAGATGCACAACGCGCCCGCGTGGCTCAGCAGTTGCTCATAACAGAACGACAGATAATCCGAACTGCGGATGCTCTTGAGCTTCTCCTCCACCTTGCCTTCACTGACAAACAGCGGCACATCGTCGAGGGTCTTGATCGTATTGTTGATCGCGAAACTGCTGAGCAACGTGCTGTCGGTGGAAGGCAATTTGCGCGCGGTGCCGTCGAGGTTGCGCACCAGGTGCAGGCCGCCATGCAGGTAAAGGATACGGGTGGTATCGGTGTGGGTGTCGCGCAGATCGAAACGGGCGTCGGCGCTGCGGAACAGGTCGTCGATGCCGGAGGCGTGCAGGATTGCCCAGTAGTTGAGCAGGTCGTAATTGGTGGTGAACACCGTCGCGTAGTGTTTCAACTCTGTGTTGATCGTCGCCAGCGTCGACGGCTGCACCAGGCGCCACGGGATGTGCACGCTGTGGATGGTATTGATCAGGGCTTCCTTGATCGCGTAGTAGCGGTTGCGCGGCGCCGCCGAGCTGACGGCCAGGGCCTTGTTGACCCGGCTGGTGGTTTTCAACGCCCCCAGGGCCTGCTCGAAGCTGCGGGTTTGCAGGGCGTCGAACACGCTGAGCTCGGATTGGCCCAAGGGTTTTTCTTCGACCGTGCGGGCGTTTTCGAACAATGAGTCGTAGGCAAAGTCTTCCCAAATAGCGCGGCTTGCGCCGTTGCCGATCAGAATCCCGCTGAAGTCGAGGGCCGTGCGCAGTGCGCTCCAGTCTTCAAGGTGGGCGTCAACATCCTGGAAATCCTTCATTGCGGCGGTTCTACTCGAAATCGGCTGGGCGGTGACTTTATCACGAGCCGGCGTTGATCCTGATCAAGATGCCGCAGCCATGTGAGGCCGATGCTGTAGGGCATAAACGTCATCCCGAGGATTCGCCATGAGCAGCACCTTCTTCATTCCCGCCGTCAACATCATGGGCACCGACTGCCTCGACGAAGCCATGCTCGCCATTCGCAACTATGGCTTTCGCAAGGCGCTGATTGTTACCGATGCCGGCCTGGCCAAGGCGGGCGTGGCCAGTATGATCGCCGAGAAGCTGGCGATGCAGGACATCGATTCGGTGATCTACGACGGCGCCAAGCCCAACCCCAATGTGGAAAACGTCGAGAAAGGCCTGGCACTGTTGCAGCAAAGTGCCTGTGATTTCGTGGTGTCTCTGGGCGGCGGCTCGCCCCATGACTGCGCCAAGGGCATCGCCCTGTGCGCCACCAACGGCGGACGTATCGGCGACTACGAAGGCGTCGACCAATCGGCCAAGCCGCAACTGCCGCTGGTGGCCATCAACACCACCGCCGGTACCGCCAGCGAGATGACGCGCTTTGCATCATCACCGACGAAACCCGCCACGTAAAAATGGCCATCGTCGACCGTAACGTCACCCCTTTGCTGTCGGTCAACGACCCCTCGCTGATGGTCGGCATGCCCAAGGGACTCACCGCCGCGACTGGCATGGACGCCCTCACTCACGCCATCGAAGCCTACGTGTCCACGGCCGCTACGCCGATCACCGACGCCTGCGCCATCAAGGCCATCGAGCTGATCAGCGCCAACCTGCGCCTGGCAGTACGCGACGGCAGCGACAAGGCCGCGCGGGAAAACATGGCCTATGCGCAATTCCTCGCCGGCATGGCCTTCAACAATGCATCCCTGGGTTTCGTGCACGCCATGGCACACCAGTTGGGCGGCTTCTATGACCTGCCCCACGGCGTGTGCAACGCGGTGCTGCTGCCCCATGTACAAAGCTTCAATGCCAGCGTTTGCGCCAAACGCTTGAGCGATGTAGGCCGTGCGTTGGGCACCGATACCCGCGGCATTACCGATGAAGAGGGCGCCCAGTCCGCCATCGCCGCGATCCGCAGTCTGGCTCTGGACGTGGAAATTCCGGCCGGCTTGCGCGACCTGGGGGCCAAGTTGCAGGACATCCCACTGCTGGCCAGTAATGCGCTCAAGGATGCCTGTGGTTTGACCAACCCACGCCGTGCGGACCAGCGTCAGATCGAGGAGATTTTCCGCAGCGCGTTTTGATAGGGGCAGCCTTGAGCCGCAAGCGTTAAGCTACAAGTTGATTTGCACTTGAGCTTCAAGCTTGCGGCTTGCCGCTGAGGTCCCTTATGAGAGTTCTGTTATTCGGCGCCACCGGCATGGTCGGCCAGGGTGTTCTGCGTGAATGCCTGCTGGCCGCCGACGTTCAGGAAGTCGTCGCCGTTGGCCGCACACCGTTGACCCAGGAGCACGGCAAGTTGCACCAGTGCTGCACAGCGACATGCTGGATTTCCAACCGCTGGAAAACCTGCTGCAGGGTTTCGACGCGTGCTTCTTTTGCCTCGGTGTTTCTTCGGCGGGTATGAACGAGGTCAAGTACACCCACCTCACGTATGACCTGACGCTGGTTGCCGCCAGCACGCTGGCGCGGCTTAACCCGCAGATGACGTTTATCTACGTGTCCGGCGCCGTACGGACAGTTCCGAAGCGGGCAAGTCGATGTGGGCACGGGTCAAGGGCAAGACCGAGAACGCGTTGCTGCGCCTCCCGTTCAAGGCGGTGTATCTGTTCCGGCCGGGAGTGATCCAGCCGTTGCACGGCGTACGCTCGAAGACGCCGTTGTACCAGTGGTTCTACAGCGCGCTCGGGCCATTGCTGTCGCTGGTGCGTCGGGTAAAACCGGGCTGGGTGGTGAGCACCGAAACGGTCGGCCGTGCGATGTTGGCGGCGGTGCGTCATGGCGCGCCGCAACCGCTGGTGGAGCAGGCCCAGATTCATCGCCTGGCCAGCGAGCGGCATTGAGGTTGCACAAACACAGCTTGATCAGCCGGCCGCAGGGTATTTACAAGTCTCGATAGACGCTACCAGGATAAGGGCGGTTGGCGACGGGTGTGGAAAATCCGCATTGCTTGCAATCGCCCTCTCGAATTCTGTAGGGGGCGATGTTTGGTCAGCGAGGCACCGCCCACTCGCGCGTCCCAGGCACCTGACCCTCCTTCCCCATCGCTGGGAACTTTGCGACGTGTTCAAGGCCACTCAAAATCGCCTGGACAAACTCATGGGCGGCTTTGGGGTTTTCTTCGGCGATGTAAGCCGCTTCATCGTCAAGGTTTCCAAGGGCTGCCTTCAGCCACTCTTCATAAGGAATCTTTATGTTTTCTGGCCTCAATCACCTGACCCTGGCAGTCACCGACGTGCCTCGTAGCGTCAGCTTCTACCATGGCCTGCTGCAACTGCGGCTCGAGGCAACTTGGGACACCGGGGCCTACCTGTCATTGCCAGGCCTATGGCTATGTTTGTCGCTGGATCCACTGCGTGACTCGATGCCAACGGCCGATTACACCCATTATGCGTTTACCGCGGGTGCAGGCGATTTCGCTGCGCTGGTTGAGCGCCTGCGGGGCGCCGATGTGCAGGAGTGGCGCGACAACCGCAGCGAAGGCGCGTCGTTCTATTTTTTCGATCCCGATGGTCATAAGCTTGAAGCCCATGTCGGCGACCTGGCGTCGCGCCTGCAAGCCTGTCGCGTCAAGCCGTATGCCGGCATGACGTTTTACCCCTAGCCCTGGAACAGGCAGAATCCACCCACCTGCCAACCCTTTGCCAGAGTCGCGCCCATGACCCCATCCATGTTGTTCGCTGTCCTTGCCTCGGGTTTTATCTACGGCATTACGCCAGGCCCAGGGGTTCTCGCTGTGTTCGGTATCGGCGCCGCCCGTGGCCGCCGTGCCGGGGCAGGGTTCCTGTGCGGGCACTTGTTGGGGGATGTGGTGTGGTGCAGTACCGCGCTGATTGCGATTGTCGGTGCGAAGGAAGTGGGCAGCCGCGCGTTTGATGTACTGGGCATGCTCAGTGGCCTGTACCTGTTCTGGCTCGGCTGGCGCGCCATTCGCACTCAACGCCGTAGCATTGATGCGCCTCAGGGGGCGGCGCGGCATCCGTTCTGGCACGGCATCCTGTTTGGCCTGACCAACCCCAAGGCCTATCCGGTCGCGGTGGCGACCTTTACCGCGCTGCTGTCCAGCCGCGCCGAGTTGCTGACCTGGTCGATGTTGCCGGCGTTGATCACCTTGAGCTTCGTCGGTGGCCTGCTGGCCTACGCCATTCTGATCGGTGTGGTGGGTGCCCAGCGGGTGCGGACGTGTACCAGCGCAATGAAATCCTCATCACTCGGCTGTGCGGCGTGATGTTTATCGGCTTCGCCATCAATGCCCTGGCCCACGCATTACCAGGCCTGTTTGGCAGCAAACCCGCCTGAGGAGTCGATGACCGTTCGTCGTACTGGCAAGTTTTTTCTAAACCTTTAGCGTCCTGAAAATTCGAATTCAGGGCGGGGTGTGTTCCCCCGCGCCAATTTTTGCCCTGGAGGAACCCATCATGAGCCGCATGGCTATCCGGTTACGCACCGCCAGCTTCGCGATGCTGCTGGGCCTCGGCGCCAGCAATGCTTTCGCCCAGTCGCCTGCTGAATTCATCGAGCAGGCCTCGGCCAAAGGCATGGCCGATATCGAAACCAGTCGCATGGCTCACGCCAAGACCTCATCCAAGGAAATCAAGGACTACACCATCGAGGTGATCAACGAGCGCACCCTGGCCAACCAGCACTTGGCGGCCATCGCCAAGAAGCTCGACCTGCCTGTGGCTCCGCGCGAAAAGATCGTCGACAAGGCCGAAACGCTGATGCCTGAACTCAAGGACGGCGACTCCTTTGACGCGGCCTACACCGCGCAACAGGTCAAGGAAAACGAAGACGCCATCGCGCTGTTCAAGCAGGAAGGCGCGGCATCGGACGTTCCGGAAATAAAGGCCCTGGTGGATGAGACCCTGCCCAAGCTGGAAGAGCGCCTGCAGAAGGCGCGTGCCTTGGCATCGACCTACGGTAAAGGTCATCAAGGCGACGGTTGATCCTTGAGTACAAATACAAAACGCGGTTGGAGCCTCTCCAACCGCCGTTTTTTTAAGCCTGGTTCAGGTCGGTCTTGGCGGGCGTTGCGTCGTTGCCGTTAAGACTCAACGTGTCGGTCTTGCCGATTTCACGGTATTCCTCACGCAGTTTTTCCAGGGTCTTGCGGTCCAGGCCGTCTAGGCTCAGCACTGCGTTCTGGGCATCCTTGGTGACGCGCAGCAGCTCGTCGATCTTGATGTGCAGAATGTCGTTATCGCGGTTCTGTGTGTTCTGGATCAGGAACACCATGAGGAAGGTGATGATGGTGGTCGAGGTGTTGATGATCAGCTGCCAGGTGTCGTTGTAGTGAAAATACGGCCCGCTCAGGCTCCACGCCAGAATCAACCCCACCGCCGTGTAGAACGTCCGGGGGCTGCCCGCCCAGCGCGACAGCTTTTGTGAGACTGCGGAGAATTTCATGACCGGTTTCCTCAAAAGTGGTTGATGAAAATACTGACCGCAGTCCTGGGCTGAAATTTCTTTTTACAAATAGCCAGCTCACTGACGCTGTAATTCTTTCTCCTTGGAACCTGTTAATGGTGCGTATGGGTAGAGCCTGTCGGGATGACGCAAGGGGTGCGACGTTGGACCAGATTCGCCGTACCTTGCTGCCGGTCCAGGTAGTGGTTCATCGGGTTTGAGCGTTTGTTCGATGACCAATCGTTTACTCGCGGTCCGATCGCGGCTGCATGATCAGAAGGGCAGTTTTACCTGGCCGCGCTCCTCGAGCGTTAACAGATACTGCTTGGCCTCAAGCCCTCCGGCAAAGCCGGTCAAGGTGCCCGAGGCCCCTATTACCCGATGGCAAGGTGCAATGATCGAGATTGGATTGCGCCCATTGGCGGCGCCGACTGCACGCACGGCTTTGGGGTTGCCGATCTGCTGGGCGATCTGGGTGTAGCTGCGGGTTTCGCCAAACGGGATGGTCAGCAGTGCTTGCCAGACTTGCTTCTGAAAATCGGTACCGGCGAAGTCCAGTTCCAGCTCGAACCGGTTGCGCGTGCCAGCGAAGTATTCGTTCAATTGGCGCTGCGCTTCCAGCAGTACCGGACTGTCGTTGGCTTCATGCAATGGGCCCAGGCGTACGCGGTTGGCGCGTTCTGTTTCCCACAAGATGGCGCAAAGTTTGCTATCGCGCGCCACCAGCGTGAGTTGGCCGACGGGGGAGGGCATGAGCGTGTATTCGCAGGGCATGGGCGGCTCCTCAAAAGGCTGGTGCGAAAGCTGATGTCGCCACTGTAGTTGCATTCCCTCGGTGGGAAACTACGTTTCTTGCGATCAAATTCCCTTTGCGCTTAGAAATTCCAGTAAACCCAACTGGAGAAAGGCGGGTACCAATAAAGCCGGGAAATATAATACAGACCCATCGGCAGTGACGCGGTGCCCATCCCGGCGAACGAGAAGGTATTGAGTAGGGTGGCAATCAGTGCCAGCCAACTCACGCGGCGGCTTGCGAAACGCCCGGCGAACCACACGCCATAGGCCGATGCTGCGAGGGATGCCAGGGACAGTAGCAGACCCAGTGGGTAAGGTAACCTCACCAAGGCGACCAAAAAAGGTAAACCAGCACCCAGCCCACCACCTGGCGCAGTATGGGTTTTGCCGTGTGTTGTTCAGGTTCGAGCATTGCAGTCGTCCCGTTCTATGGGCTGATAAGCCGGCATTATCGGGGTACCGGCTGTTTGCTGCTGTCGGATTTTGCTGGCGAGGTGTTACCTGTCCTGTTGCAATGCCTTGAGCGCGGCCGACGCCAGAAAACCCGAGCGGCTTTTTTCTTCAGGGTGGTGCATCACGTATTCATCGATACGGTTCAACAGATAGCCCGGCAAGGTGATGTTGAGTTTCTGCGCCTTGCCCAGGTACTTGGTGACATCGATATCGACGATCGCCCAGGTGCAGCCGGCGTAGTGCGGGTTGGCGGCATGCACGGTGACTTTTTGCGCGCCTGGAATCGGCGCGCCGTCTTCCGCCAGAATCTCGAAGTGCCCTTCGATCGCCTCACGGGCCATGGCCATGGCGTCGTCAAGATCGTCGCCAGCCTAGTAGCAGCCCGGAATGCTTCCCAGGCCGCCCATACCAAGGGGAAGGGGAGCCGATACGCAACGATCTTAAAAGGGCGCCGCCAGCGAAAACGGAATGCGCAGCGCACCAATAGCCCCGTCACGCACACCGCACATTTCATCATGCACGCACTGCTGCACCAACACACAGGGAAACGCTGGAACATGCTGCAACAGGTCGCGTAGATGAGTGCTGGAGCGCAGACGCAGGGTCTTGCCGTTATGATCCAGCAGAGTCTTTTCGCCGTGCTCCAACTTCACCCGCGCAATATAGAAACCGCCCTCCAGCGATAGCAATTGCAACTCTTGTATTTCGCCTTTTTCGGCCAGTTCGCTCAGCGTCTGCACATTCATCTTTCACCCTCGCTTCGCACGTTATTGGCGACGAAAGAACAACGTGACCTGACCCCATTCCACGCCGAACTTGGACATGCTCGAACGGTTGATCATCGTGTCCTCGTCCATCAGGTACATCCAGTCGTCGAAGCTCACCTCGTACACCGAGCCATCCACCGGCAGGTTCAGACGATAGCGCCAACGCAGCGCATTACCGGCCACCTCGCCGCGGGCTTCGCCGACCACATCACCCGCCCGTCCGCGCCAGCGCCCCGGGCCATCGGGGGTGAGCGTCCATACACGCTGCTGGCGCGTGCCGTCGCTGTACAGGAAGCGTTCGTCGAGAATCAGCGTGTTACCTTCGCGTCGGCTGGCAATCTCCACCTCGAAGCGCTTGGCCACTTCTCCCGAGCGCTTCTCGAAGATGCCCCAGGCCTTGACGGGTTTGCTGAAGAAGCGCTCCAGGTCCAACGTCGGTCGCTGGTCGGCATAGTGTTCCACCCCAACGCCTGTGCAGCTGCACAGGCCGAGTAGCAGCAACAGTGAAACCAGAAGACGTGGCATGGCCGGGCTCCTTGATCACGCGACGGGATGCCGGTGTTCAAGGCTTGATGGTTGTACAAAAATATAATTTTGTATAGGTTTTGCTCCGAAAAAACCAGGCCAATGGTCTGAACTCAGATTTTGCCCATAAAAAACCGACCATCAGGTCGTTTTTTATGCGTCCCCGTCAAGAAAATCAAGACGCGAAAGCGAAATGGAGTGGAGCGGGTAGAGGGAATCGAACCCTCAACTAAAGCTTGGGAAGCTTTCGTTTTGCCACTAAACTATACCCGCTCAGAGCGGCTGACTTTGTACCAGATGTTCGCCAGAATTTGAAGTTTTTCTTTGAAAATGTGCAGGTTGCGGCGAAGGCGCTCGTACCGTTGCTCCCTCGCCACATGCCCTCTCACATCGCAAACGCATGCTGCGTCTGGCCTTGGCTGTAGCGCAATCGGCTGACCTGCCGTTCTGACTTCAAGAAGCCCACCACCGCGTCTCGACTGTCCCGGCACGCCGCCTTATGCTCCATATCCAGAAAATGCCCCGTCGCCGCTATGGTGCTGAAGCTGCTGTTGGCCACATGCTGGCCAAACAACTTGGCGTCCTGAGCGCTGGTGTATTCGTCCCATTCGCCGTTGAGGAACAGCACCGGAATGTCGATGGCCTTGGCCGCCTTCAGATAGCACAACCGATCGCTGTTGAGCACTTGGCTGATATGGAAGTGCATCTGCCCGTATTCGTGCTCGGCCAGGCTGCTCACATGCTTGTAATTGAAGCGCTTGAACAGCGAAGGCAGGTGCTTGCCGATGGTGCTGTTGACCAAGTGGCCGACGCGGTCGCGGTCGAGGTTGCCGAGGTAATCGACGCCGCGCTCCAAGTAGTCGCGCATGGGCGCGTTGATCACTGGCGAGAACGAGCTGATCACGGCCTTCTCTACACGTCGCGGACGCTGGGCGAGCGCGATCAGGGTGCGGCGCCGCCCCAGGAGAACGACAGCACGTGTTCGGCGGCGAAGTGCTCGATCAGCTCCAGGAGGACCTGGCCTTCGACTTCTTTCGTCAGCATGTGCTCATGACGGTTATGGATTTTGGAACGCCCAGCGTAAGGCTGGTCATACAAAACCACATTGAATTGCGGGTGCAGGCTTTTCACGGTTTGGGCGAAGGAGGCCGTGGTGGCCATCGAGCCGTTGACCAGGATAATGGTCTTGGCCGCTGCGTCCGCGCGATAGAACTCCGTGTAAACCCGATACTGACCCTGTATATCCAACACAGCGATTTCTGGCCTCATGTCGTAAGACTCCTGGCAAGCGGGTAGGGCGCGCAGAACACTCTGCACGAGCTTTGTGACAGGTAGGCATACGCCTGGAAGATGAGGGCCCATGCCGGTCCGATGAAGGCTGGCCGACGGGTGTTGTTATGGCGGGCTGTTTGCCTGGAAGGCCCGTGGATCAAGCGCGGGCGAGGGCAAGGTGTTTCTTGGAGGTTATAGGTGACTCGCCAGTCATGTCATGGCGGCTGATTGGGAGTCAAGCACAGGCTCGGGATGTCGCAAGTCGCACAAATGGTTTTTTGCCATCGGCGGCCGAACGGTCGTCAGATCCGTCTGATTTCCTCAAGACTCAACGCTCGATATTCACCCGGCGCAAGCGCACTGTCCAACTCAAGCGGCCCCATGCGTTCGCGATGCAGGCCGATCACTTTGTTGTTGAAGTGTCCGAACATGCGCTTTACCTGGTGATAGCGACCTTCGATGATGCTCAAGCGCGCGGTCGTCGGCCCCAGCAAGGCCAGTTCGGCGGGTTGGGTGGTGAGGTCTTCAAACGCGAAGTACAGGCCGGCGGCAAACGTCGGCGCGTATTCGGGGCCGATAGTGTCCTCGGTGTGCACCCGGTAAACCTTGGGCAGTTTGGTCGTCGGTTGCGTGAGGCGCCGCGACCACTGGCCGTCGTTGGTGATCAGCATCAGGCCGGTGGTGTTGAAGTCCAGACGGCCGGCGATATGCAGCTCGTCTTTATCCGGCTCATCCAGCAAGTCCAATACGGTCGGGTGCTGCGGGTCCGACGTCGCACTCACGCAACCCTGCGGTTTATGCAACATGAAGTAACGCGCCGGTTTACCCGCCTGAATGACCTCATCGTCCACGCGCACACAACTGAAATCACGAACGTCGTGGTGCGGATCGCTGACCGCCACGCCATCGACGCTCACCCGCCGTTCAACCAACAGGAGGCGCACTTGCCGACGATTGAACCGGGGCAAGTTGCTCAGGAAGCGATCAATCCGCATTGCGGCCACGCAGCTGTTCGTCCACCTGGGCGCAGCGCGGGCACAGGCAGGCGCTGTTGCGCAACTCATCGGGCAGCGCCTGGAGCACCGCCGGGTCGATAGTGACGCTGTAGCACCAGCAGGCCTGGTCGGCGGTGCGCGGGTCGGCCAGGGTACAGTCGTTACGGGCGCCGCAGGCGGGGCAAAGGCTTGGCGTGGTCATGGGGCGGGCGGCATCGGGCAGGGTTCACTCGGACCTGCACGATACAGCGCCAACCCACAACAGGCTACTTACAGCTGGAACTTGCTGACCAGCACGTTGAACGAGGTGGCCAGGCGCGACAGGTCCTGGCTGGAGGCGTTGGTCTGGTGGGCGCCGGCGGCAGTCTGGGTGGACAGGTCCTGAATGTTCAGTAGGTTACGGTCCACTTCACGGGCGACCTGAGCCTGTTCCTCGGAGGCGGACGCGATCACCAGGTTACGCTCGTTGATCTTCGCCACGCTGGCGGTGATGCGCTGCAACGCCTCGCCGGCATTTTGCGCCAGGCTCTGGGTATTGTTGGCCCAGCTCAGGCTTTTGTTCATCGCCGCCACGGCGCCATCTGCACCGACCTGGACGGCACCGATCATTTTCTCGATGTCGACCGTAGACACCTGGGTGCGATGGGCCAATGCCCGCACTTCGTCGGCGACCACCGCAAAACCACGACCTTGCTCACCGGCGCGGGCCGCTTCAATCGCCGCGTTGAGCGCCAGCAGGTTGGTCTGGTCGGCGATGGCGCGGATCACATCGATGACTTTGCCGATCTCGCGGACCTGATTGGCGAGGTCCTCGACCGATTGCGTCGATTCATTGATCTCCACCACCATCGAACGCATGCCGGACACGGCCTGTGCCACCTGCTCGCGGCCGTCCTCGGCTTCGGTGGTGGCCTGGCGCGAGGCTTCGGAAGTAGACACCGCGTTGCTCGCGACTTCGTCCACCGCCGCAGTCATCTGGTTCACCGCGGTCGCCGCTTGTTGAATTTCATCGTTCTGGCGGGTCAGGCCACGGCTGCTCTCATCGGTGACCGCGCTGAGTTCTTCGGCGGCCGATGCCAATTGGTCGGAGGCATTGGCGATTTCCATCAGGGTGCTTTTCAATCCGCTCTGCATGTCGGACAGCGCCATCAGCAGTTGCCCGGCTTCGTCGGTGCGCTCGGTGATGATCGCTTGGGTGAGATCGCCCTTGGCAATGCGCTGTGCGCTCTGCACCGCCTGAGCGATAGGGCGGGTGATCAGCCGCGTAATCAGCACACCAATGATGATCGCGATAATGAACGCCAGCACGATACCGCTGATCATCCAGGTCAATGCGCTGTTGCGCAGTTCATCGGCGGCGATGGCCCCTTCCTTGATCTGCCGATTGTTGGACTCGATCATCACGCGGATCAGCTCGCGCGCCTGGCGAAACAGTTCATTGTTGGTGGTATTGAGCTGTGTGCGTGCCTGTTCGAGCTGACCGCTTTCCAGCATTGACATGATGCGATCCGAGCTGCTGATGTAGGCCGGCCAGATCTGGTCGAGCGTGTCACCCGCTGCCCGTTCGTCATCTTCCAACGAGGTGGCGCGGTAGGTGGCAAAAGCCGCCTGGCTGCGTTTGAGTTCGTTGGCGATGTCCTGGCGAACGCGGTCGCGGTCCTGCTGGGGCACATCGCCCTTGCTGGCATCCATCAATCGGTACAAACCACGGTTATGGGCGACCAGGCCATTGAGGGTCGCGGCGGTATTGCTGACCGACAATAAATTGTTCGAAAACGTCTTTTCCAGAGCGTTGGCGAGGCGCACGACGCCCTTGATACCCAAAAGACCAACCCCGAGGGTGACCAGGGCGCACAGTAAAAATGAAAGCAGCAGTTTGGTTGAGATCTTCATGAATCGAATCCGGCCAGGTTAGCGAAGGGCTTACGCTAGAGCCTCCCTGGTCTTGCGTAGCATCATAATGACATCATCGCAATCCGATTAGTTTCGATCCAGAAAAATTTACTTAATCGTTAAAGCAGCAGGTTAGTTGGGCGCTATAGGCTGCGCATGCTTCGTGCGGGGAAATCAACGTTCTGCATTGATGTATCAAGTTGTTACCAGAACGCACCAGATTCGGTTTTTGATGTCAGATATTTCGTCATTCAGTGAAAGCTGAATGCCGCCCTCCCGCGTCGCTGGAGGTGCTCTTCCGCGGTCCAGGAGGCCGCCATGTATCGACGACTGCTGCTCAGCGCTTTACTCGGTCTAACCCTTTCAGCTTGTGTGCCCTATTACGATGGAGGCGATGGAGGTCGCAGTTACTACCGTTCCGAGGTCTACACGTCGCCGGCACCGGCCTATTACTACGGCGGTGGCTCAGCGTATCAATATCGCCGGGACTATTACCCGTCGCCGCGCTATTACGCGCCTGCGCCACGTTACTATTCGGCGCCGCGTTATTACCAGCCGGCACCACGCTACTATCCGTCGGGACCCCGAGTCGGTTACCGGCCTTATCCGAACCAGGGCTGGGGGGATCGCTGGGGCAACGGCGGGCATGGACGCGGGGGCGATCGTGGTGATCGTGGCGATCATGGTCGGGGCGGCCATCGTTGACAGGTCTTGAATGCAAAGCGGCGCATGAAGCGCCGCTTTTTTATGCGCCAAGGTTTCAGTAGTCGGACAGATCCGCCAGCGGGTGCCGGCCCTCCCAGGCTTTGTTGAAGTGCGCCTGCACCACTGCATCCGGGAGCGTATGAATATCCGGCCAATGCCAACGGGGCGTCTGGTCCTTGTCGATCAACCGCGCACGCACCCCTTCGCTGAACTCCGGGTGACGGCAGCAATTGAGGCTCAGGGTGTATTCCATCTGGAACACCTGCGCCAGTGACAAATGACGGGCGCGCTGGATCTGTTCCCACACCAGGTGCGCGGTCAGCGGGCAGCCTTCGCTGAGTGTCTTGCCGGCGCGGCTGAACAGCGGGTCGGCGTGATCGCGCAATTGGCTCAAGGCGCGCCAGGCGGAGCGCACGTCACCCACGTCCAGCCACTCGTCGATCTGTGCCCGGCGCGGCAGCCATTGGGCCTCGGGTCGTTGATCGACGGCTTCCTGGGCCATGGCCTTGAACAGGCTGTTGAGCTGCATCGCGGTCTGTTCCTGCCAGTTCAATTGCAGCAGGCCTTCGATCAGTTCGTCTTGTTGGTCGTCGCGCAGGAAGCGGTCGGCCAGGCCCAGGTCCAGGGCGTCACGGCCGTTGACATGGGCACCGGTGAGGCCCAGGAACAAGCCGAGTTTGCCCGGCAGGCGTGAGAGGAACCAACTGGCACCCACGTCCGGGTAGAGGCCGATGCTGATCTCGGGCATGGCCAAGCGGCTGCTCGGCGTGACGATACGCACCGCGGCGCTTTGCAGCAGGCCCATGCCGCCGCCCAATACGTAACCGTGGCCCCAGCAGATCAGCGGTTTGGGGAAGGTATGCAGGCGGTAATCGAGACGGTATTCCGCCGCGAAGAACTGCGCGGCCAGGGCGGGCACCTCGCCGGGTTGTTCGCGGCAGGCCAGGGCCAGGCTGCGCACTTCGCCACCGGCGCAAAAGGCCTTGGGGCCGTTGCCGCGCAATAGCACGCAGGCGATGTTAGGGTCTTTGGCCCAGGCATCCAGGCGGTCGCCCAGGGCCAGGATCATCGGCAGGGACAGGGCATTGAGGGACTTTTCAGCGTCGAGGCTGGCGATGCCGACACGGGCACCGTCGCTGCCGGTCAGCTCTTCGAAGTGCAGGTTCATCGTGACCTCAATCGGGAAGGTGAAGGATGAGTATGATCGCTTGGCAGGAAAGTGCCGGTGGTGTGTCAGATCAATTGACAACCGGGGCCGGCTTTCCTAGGGTTCGCCTCATTATTTTTTACAAGACAACTCGATCATGACCGAAGGCGACCGTATCAAACTCGAACCCAGCTGGAAACACGCCCTGCGCGATGAGTTCGACAAGCCCTACATGAGTGAGCTGCGCGAATTCCTGCGCCAGGAACATGCCGCCGGCAAAGAGATCTACCCGCCGGGCCCGCTGATCTTCAACGCGCTCAATTCCACTCCGCTGGACAAGGTCAAGGTGGTGATCCTCGGCCAGGACCCTTACCACGGTCCCGGGCAGGCCCACGGCCTGTGTTTCTCGGTACAACCGGGTGTGCCGGCACCGCCGTCGCTGGTCAATATCTATAAAGAACTCAAGCGCGACCTGAACATCGACATCCCCAACCACGGCTACTTGCAAAGCTGGGCCGACCAGGGCGTGTTGATGCTCAACACCACCATGACCGTGGAACGCGCCAACGCCAATGCCCATGCGGGCAAGGGCTGGCAGTTCTTTACCGATCGGATTATCGAAGTGGTCAGCGCGCATCAACCACATTTGGTATTTTTGCTGTGGGGCGCCCATGCGCAGAGCAAGCAGAAGCTGATCGATGCCACCAAGCACCTGGTACTGACGTCGGTGCACCCGTCCCCGTTGTCGGCGTATCGCGGGTTTTTGGGCTGCGGGCATTTCAGCCGCGCCAACAAGTTTCTTGAGCAGAATGGCGAGACGCCGATTGAGTGGCGGTTGCCGGCGCTCTAAGGCCAGGCACATTCAAATGTGGGAGGGGCAAGCCCTCTCATATTTGAACTGCCTTGAGGGGCTAGAATTTTTCTGGCTGGCGATTCCAGTGCCGGAACAACGGCTCCGCCAGAAACAACACAAACAACAAGCGCATCACCTGCATCGCCGTCACTAATGGCACCGACAGTTGCAGGGTCTCGGCCGTGAGGCTCATCTCGGCAATCCCGCCGGGCATCATGCCCAAGGTCAACGAGCGCAGGTCCAGGTGGGTGAGGGCGCTCAAGCCCACCGCCGCCAACGTCGCCAGCGCCATGGTCAAGGCCGTGCCGATCAAGGTGCGCCCCAGAAACGACGGTGCGCTGCGAAAGAACTGACGATTGAAGTGGCAACCCAGGCCGCTGCCGATCAGCCATTGGCCGATCTGGCTGCCGCCGTCGGGCAGGCCGATGTGCAGGTCCCACACCACACTGGCGGTGGCGCTGACCAACAACGGTCCGAACAACCACGGGTTTGGCTGACGCAAACGCTGCCAGCCCCACGCCACCAGCGCGCCGACGGGAAACAGCAAGGCCAGCCAGGCCCAGCTCACCGGCGCCGGATGAAACTGCGGTGCACGCCCCCCAGCAAATACTTGAAGATCGCCGGCACACACAGCACCACCACCAGCACCCGCAAACTCTGGCCCGCCGCGACACGGCTGAGCACTGCGCCATTGCGCGCGCCGAGGTTGACCATCTCACCGGAACCGCCCGGCATGCTGGAAAAAAACGCGGTGGCGCGGTCCTCACCGCTGCGGCGCATCAGCCACACACCGACCACGCTCGACAGGCTGGTGACCAGCGCGCCGAAGAAGATCAGACCGAAGTGGCTCATCACCTGCTCGATCACCAGCGGCGTGAAGTGCAGGCCAATGCCGATGCCCACCACCCATTGGCCGCATTTGCGCCCGCCGGGTATCTCGGCCAACTGCCAGGGTGTGAGGCAACGCACTAGAATGATCGCCAGCAACGAGCCGACCATATACGGCAACGGCCAGCCGACGAGACTGGCCAGGTAACCGCCGGCCAGGCCGACCAGCGGTGTTGCCCACCAATGTTTAAAGGTGACTTCAGACATCGGCCAGGGCACGACGCTGTTGCGCACGTTTACGCCAGATACGCAGCAGCGGCACCAACAGCATGATCGCGGTCAGCACCCAGACGCCAAAGGTGATCGGGCTCGACCAGAGGATTTCCAGCGCACCGTTGGAGATCGACAGCGCCCGGCGCAGGTTCTGTTCCATCAGGCCGCCGAGGATAAAGCCCAGCAACAGCGGCGACAGCGGGAAGTCGAGCTTGCGCAGGATGTAGCCGAAGATGCCGATGGCGATCATCAGGAACAGATCGAAAGTGGTGGCGTGCACGGCGTACACACCGATCGCGGTGATGATGGCGATCACCGGTACCAGTGCCCAATTCGGCACGGCGAGGATGCGCGTAAAGATGCGAATCATCGGGATGTTGAGGATCACCAGCATGATGTTGGCGATGAACAACGACGCGATCAGGCCCCAGACGATGTCCGGTTGCTGTTGGAACAGCAGCGGGCCGGGGGTGATGTTATACAGCGACAGTGCGCCGATCATCACCGCCGTGGTACCCGAACCGGGTACGCCGAGGGTCAGCATCGGCACCATGGCGCCGCAGACCGACGCGCCGATGGCGGTTTCTGGCGCGGCCAGGCCACGCATGTCGCCTTGGCCGAACTTGCCGCTGGCACCCGCGATACGTTTCTCGGTCATGTAGGCCACGGCCGAAGCCATGGTCGCACCGGCACCCGGCAAGACGCCGATGATGAAGCCTGACACGCCGCAACGGATATTCACGGTCAACACCGACAAGGCTTCCTTGACGTTGAACATCATGCGTCCGGTGGCTTTCACCGCTTCCTGGCCGCGATGGGTTTTTTCCAACAGCAGCAGAATTTCACTGATCGAGAAGAGGCCCAGTACCAACACCACGAACTGGATGCCGTCGGTCAGGTGGATGTTGTCACCGGTAAAACGGTACACGCCACTGTTGGCATCGATGCCGACGCACGCGAGAAACAGGCCGATCAGCGCCGATAGAAAGGTCTTCAGCGGTTTGTCACCGGCCATGCCGCCCAGGCAGACAATCGCAAACACCATCAGTACGAAATATTCCGCCGGGCCGAAAGCAATCGCCCATTTGGCCAGCAGTGGGGCGAACAGCACCATGCCGCAGGTGGCGATGAACGCGCCGATGAAAGAGCTCCAGGCCGACAACGACAGTGCCACGCCGGCCATGCCTTTGCGGGCCATCGGGTAGCCGTCGAGGGTGGTCATTACGGTGGAGGCTTCACCCGGGATGTTCAGCAGGATCGAGCTGATGCGGCCGCCATATTCGCAGCCCAGGTACACCGCTGCCAGCAGGATCAGTGCCGACTCCGGCGGCAGGCCCAGGGCGAAGGCGATCGGGATCAACAGCGCCACGCCGTTGATCGGGCCCAGGCCCGGCAACAGGCCGACCACGGTGCCGATCAGTGTGCCGCACAGCGCGGTCACCAGATTGTAGGGGCTCAGCGCGATGCCGAAACCCTGGCCCAAATAGCCAAAAGTATCCATATCAGTTCTCCAGAACGTCGAGCAGACCGAGGGGCAGCGGTACGTCCATGGTTTTATCGAACAGCAGATAAAGACCGACGCTCATCAAGGTGATGATCACCGCACCGGGCAACCAGCGGCCGCCGTACAGCCGTGCCATCGGAATGCCGATCAGCATGCTGCTGAGAATGAAACCCAGGGATTCGAAAGTGCCGGCAAACACCAGCAACAACGCTACACAGATCGCGATCTTGATCAGCGTCGGTCGATCCAGCGCGGGTTCATCGTCGGTGTGTTTGGTCGGTTGCGGGCGAATCAGCATATAAACAAGCGCCAGACCCATCAGCCCGAGCAGCAGCAATGGGAAAGCCCTGGGGCCTACGGGTTCGTAGGAAAAGGCCGCTTGATAGGGCCAAGCCATCAGTGCCAGTCCGGCACAGGCCAGTAACAGCACGGCCGCGAAAATGCGTTGGAAGAGCATGGGAAACTCCTGGGCCACGTCTTCGCTGTGCAAAGACGTGGCGCGCGAACAGGGGGCGATTACTGGATCAGACCGAACTCTTTGGCCAGCACTTTGTAGTCAGCCACCTGTTTCTTCACGTAGGTGTCCAGCTCCGGACCGGTCATGGCAAACGGGAACAGCTCGCGCTGGTCACGCAGCTTGTCGAACTCGTCGGAGGCCAGCAGTTTGTCGAAAGCGGCTTTCCACCAGGCGTAGTCTTCATCGCTGACTTTTGGCCCGAGGTAGAAACCGCGCACCACCGGCCAGACGATGTCGTAGCCTTGCTCCCTGGCGGTCGGAATATCTTTCATTTCCGGCTCGTCCAGGCGCTTCTCGGCGAACACCGCCAGCAGGCGCATGTCGCCGCTCTGGATGTGCGGCATGGAGTCGGAGATGTCGGTACTGCCCACCTGGATATGCCCACCCAGCAGGGCCGTGGCGATTTCGCCGCCGCCTTCGAGCGCCACGTAGCGCAAGTCACGCGGGTTGATCCCGGCCGCCTTGGCGATCAGTGCGGTTTGCATCCAGTCCTGGCTGCCGACGGTGCCGCCGGAACCGATCACAACTTTGCTCGGATCTTTCTTCAGGGCCTGTACCAGGTCGTCGAGGGTCTTGTAAGGCGAATCGCTTTTCACCGCGATGGCGCCGTAGCTGGTGCCGACCGCCGCCAACCAACGCACGGCGCTTTCGTCGAAACGTCCGAATTTGCCCTGGGCCAGATTCAACAGCGAACCGCTGGACCACGCCACCAGGGTGCCGCCATCCGCAGGGCGCTGCGCCACCACCGCGTTGTAGGCCACCGCGCCCACGCCGCCGGGCATGTAGGTCACGCGCATTGGTTTGCTCAGCAACTTCTCGTTGACCAGCGCGCTTTGCGCCAGTTTGCAGGTCAGGTCAAAACCACCGCCGGGGGAGGCCGGGGCAATGCATTCCGGGCGCTTGGGCTCATCGGCGGCCAGCAGTTGGCCGGCGAACAGCATGCAGCCGGCGGCGAGGGCCAATTTACGCAGTGAAGGGGTCATGGTGATCTCCATCGTTGTTGTTATTGGGTCTATTTACCAGAGGGCGACGCTGTAGCTGACCAGCACACGCATTTCGTCCGCATCACGGGCCGAATAGTTGGAGCGGTACGTGGCATTGCGCAGGCGCACGGCCACGTCCTTGAACGTACCGGTTTGCACCACGTACTTGATCTCGGTGTTGCGCTCCCACTCTTTGCCGGTGTCGCCGTTCTTGAGCTTGATGTTGTCACCCGACAGGTAACGGCTCATGAAGCTCAGGCCCGGAATGCCCAGCTTGGCGAAGTCGTAGTCGTAGCGCGCCTGCCAAGAGCGCTCCTCGGCGCCGGCAAAGTCGTTGATCTGCACGAAGTTGACCAGGTACGGGTCGCTGCCATCCACATACGGGAAGGCGCTGTCGCCGGACATGTGCTGGTAGCCGGCGCTGAGCTTGTGGCCATTGAGGGCATAGCTGAACAGGCCGTTGAGGGAGGTGTTGTCGATCTTGCCGCCACGGGCCGCGCCGGTGTCATCGCTGATGGCCAGGCGCAGGTCGGCGGCGAAGGTGCCGGGGCCCATCGGGCGCGCGGCGACCAGGCCGAGGAAGTGCTGGCGGTACACGTCGTCGAGCTGGGCGAAGTGGTAGCTGCCGGTGATCTTGTCGGCGAACTTGTAGTCCACGCCACCGAAGTTGAAGTGCTTGCCAGTGGCACCGCTGAGAAAACGGCTGTTCTTGTTGTTGAGCGCGATGTCTTCGTAATTGCTGTCGTCGCGGTCCTTGGCCTTGTCCAGGCGGCCGCCGGTGAACGTCAGGTTTTTGAACTCCTTGGAGGTCAGCAGGCCACCATTGAACGTCTGCGGCAGAATGCGCCCGTCGTTGGGCTTGAGAATCGGCAGTTCAGGCATCAGCGAGCCGATTTTCAGCTCGGTGGCGGAGATTTTCACTTTGCCGGTCAACCCCAGCTTGGAGTATTCGTCGGCGGCGCGGCCATCGTCGTGGGTGGGCAGCAGGCCGGTGCCGGTGCGGTCGGGGCTGGAGTCGAGCTTGACGCCGAGCATGCCCAGCGCATCCACGCCAAAACCGACGGTGCCTTCGGTGTAGCCCGATTGCAGGTTGAGCATGAAGCCCTGAGCCCATTCGTCGCGCTTGGATTGCTGGGCACTGGTGCCGTCGCGAAAGTCGCGGTTGAAGTACATGTTGCGGGTTTCCAGGGTCGCGCTACTGTCTTCGAAGAAGGCAGCCTGGCTAAGCGGCGAAAAGCCGGCAAGGGCGGCGGCACTGGCGAAGGCGGTTTGGGTCAGGCGGGAAAAACGAACAGGCGGACAAGCCTGGGGCTGTGTCGACAGCATCGTGGTGCACTCCGTTATTGTTCTTATTTTGACGAAAACGCATCGAGGCGTTTTTCGGGCGCTACGGTTGAGGTAGCTGGGCAGGCAGGGTCTACCGTGTCTGGATGCTAAAGGGCGAAGCTTTCACTAACCTTTCAATCGCCTTTCAATGTTTTCGGGCTTCACAGGCCAGGTGGCGCCTGTAAACTGCCCGGCAAAGCGTGGCGCCGACCACCCCCGAACGAGGTAGAAATCCATGCGTGTCCTCTTGGTTGAAGACCACCTGCAGCTCGCCGAAAGTGTCGCCCAGGCGCTCAAGAGCACGGGGTTGACCGTTGACGTGCTGGCACGATGGCGTGGCCGCGGACCTGGCCTTGAGCAGTGAGGATTACGCGGTCGCCATCCTCGATGTGGGCCTGCCGCGCATGGATGGTTTCGAGGTGCTGGCGCGCCTGCGGGCGCGTGGGAAAAATCTGCCGGTGTTGATGCTGACCGCGCGCAGTGACGTGAAAGATCGCGTGCATGGCCTGAACCTGGGCGCCGATGACTACCTGGCCAAGCCGTTCGAGTTGACGGAACTGGAGGCGCGGGTCAAGGCGCTGCTGCGCCGCAGCGTACTGGGCGGCGAGCGCCAACAGACCTGCGGTGTGCTGGTATACGACCTCGACACGCGACGGTTCACCGTGGGCGGCGAGTTGATGACGCTGACCTCCCGCGAGCAAGCCGTACTGGAGGCCTTGATCGCCCGCCCAGGCCGCGTGATGAGCAAGGAGCAGCTCGCCTCTCAGGTGTTCGGCCTGGACGAAGAGGCCAGCCCGGACGCCATCGAAATCTACGTGCACCGCCTGCGCAAGAAACTCGACGGCCAGCCCATCGCCATCGTGACCTTCCGCGGCCTCGGCTACCTGCTGGAAGCCCGCGATGCATAAGCCCAGCAGCCTGCGCTGGCGCCTGCTGTGGAACCTGGCGCTGCTGCTGGTGTTGTTGATGCTGGCCAGCGGCATGAGTGCCTATTGGAACGGTCGCGAAGCCGCCGACACCGCCTATGACCGCACCCTGCTGGCCTCGGCGCGGACCATTGCCGCGGGCCTGACCCAGGTGGACGGTACCCTCAGCGCCAACGTGCCCTATGTGGCCCTGGACACCTTCGCCTACGACAGCGCCGGGCGGATCTATTACCAGGTCAATGACATCCACCAAAAGCTGATCTCTGGCTACGAAAACCTGCCGGGCCCACCGCCCGGCACGCCGCGAACCGATGACTATCCGGCGCTGGCGCGGTTTTACAACGCCAAGTATCAGGGCCAGCAAGTGCGGGTAGTGAGCTTGCTGAAGGCCGTTTCCGAACCGAATATGAACGGCATGGCGGAGATCCGCGTGGCCGAAACCGATGAAGCGCGGGTGAGCATGGCCCGCAGCCTGATGGCTGACACCTTGCTGCGCCTGGGCATGCTCGCCATCGGCGCGTTGTTGCTGGTGTGGTTTGCCGTGAGTGCTGCGCTGCGCCCGCTGGAGCGCCTGCGCACAGCGGTGGAAGAACGCCAGCCCGACGACCTGCGGCCGTTGCCTCTGGTGGAGGTGCAGCATGAATTCGGGCCGTTGGTGCGTTCCCTCAATCACTTCACCGAACGCCTGCGCGGCCAGTTCGAGCGCCAGGCGCAGTTTATTGCCGATGCCGCCCATGAGTTGCGCACGCCGTTGGCCGCGCTCAAGGCTCGGCTGGAGCTGGGCTTGCGCGCTGAAGACCCCGTCACGTGGCGCAGCACTCTGGAAACTGCCGCCCAAGGCACTGATCGGCTGACCCACCTGGCCAACCAATTGCTGTCCCTGGCCCGCATCGAAAACGGTGCGCGGGCCATTGCCGAGGGGGGCGCGCAGTTGCTCGACCTCAGCCAACTGGCGCGGGAGCTAGGCATGGCCATGGCGCCCCTGGCGCATGCGCGCGGCGTGGCGTTGGCGCTGGAGGCTGACGAGCCGGTATGGCTGCGCGGCGAGCCGACGCTGCTTAACGAGTTGCTGAGTAACTTGGTGGACAACGCTCTGGCGCACACGCCGCCCGGCGGCAACGTGATTCTGCGAGTAACGGCGCCGGCGGTGCTGGAAGTGGAAGATGACGGGCCGGGTATTCCGGCGGACGAACGCGACCGGGTGTTCGAGCGCTTCTATCGGCGCAGCCAGCAAGGCATGGGCACTGGCCTGGGGCTGGCGATTGTCGGTGAAATCTGTCGGGCGCACCTGGCGCAGATCAGCCTGCACGATGGCGAGCGGGCGGGGTTGAAGGTGCGGGTGAGTTTTATCGCCGGTTGATCAATAAAACATCGAGCGTGCTTCATCCAGCTCGATGCGCAGCTTCTCGCTGTAGGGATCAATTTGCAGTTTCTTCATCGCCGGCACGCTTGAGACATCCACTCTTGCCAGCGGGTGCTCTGTGCCGCGATGGCAATACAGCATGGCGATCTGTACCAGGTCGATATAGTCGAGGCTGGCGGAGTCGCGCTCCAGGTTCAGGTACTGGCCCGGCAGTTTGGCCAGCATTTCCGGAAAGTCCCAGCCACTGAGCAGTTTGTCACCCAGCACCGGGTGGATGCTGTCGATCACATGGTTGAGGCTGACCGGGTCTGAGAGCAGTTCGTAATGGTCTTCGGCGTAGGTGAGGATCGGCAGCACGCCAATCTGATGCACCAGGCCGCCCAACGCTGCCTGGTCCGGCTTGAGCTGGCTGTGGCTGCGGCACAGGGCGTAACTGACGCCCGCCACCTCCAGGCTGCGGCGCCACACATCGCGCATTTTTTGTTCGACGGTTTCGGAGCGGGCATGGAAGATCTGCTCCATGACCAGGCCGATGGCCAGGTTGCTGCTGTAGTTGGTGCCCAGCCGCGTGATGGCGGTGTGCAGGTCGGTGACTTCCTGGGTCGCACGCAGCAGCGGGCTGTTGACCACTTTGATCAGGCGCGCAGACAGCGCGGTGTCGCGACCGATCACTTTGCTCAAATGGCTGATGCTGATTTCCGGGTTCTCGGCGGCCTGACGGATGTTCAGGGCCACCTCCGGCAATGTCGGCAGAACCAGGTCATCGTTGTCGATGGCCTTGACCAAAGCCTGTTGGACTCTTTCCTCCAGCTTGTTCATTCATGTTCTCTAGGGTGTTGCAAAAAAGGTACGGCGATTAACGCTGGATCTCTCGATCGCGGTCGAGTGTATAAGGCAGTTCAAGCAGTTGCAGGCCGGGACCTTCGAGTGTGCCTAGGTACACATCGCCACTATCGGCTGCTTCGGCCTGCAAGACCGCCAGAAGTTCAATCGACAGGTCAGCTTTTGCGGCAATCACCACTTCGCCGATTGCACTGTTATGGCTGGGGGAAAACAACGGCGTACCTGGCTCGGGCATCTGGGCAGCATCGAGTTTCAAGCGATACAGGCGGCGCTTGAGTTTGCCCAGGTACTGCATGCGCGCGACGATTTCCTGGCCTGTGTAGCAACCCTTCTTGAAGCTGACGCCGCCCACGGCTTGCAGGTTGAGCATCTGCGGGATGAACAGTTCGCGGGTCTGTGGCATGACCTGGCCGATGCCGGCGCGGATCTGGCCCAGCAACCAGTCATTCAGAGGCGCTTCGTCCAAGTGTGCGGCCAACTGGCTGCGCACGGTGTCGGCGCTTTCGGCAGGTACCCAGAGTTCCGCGCGGCCGGGGGAGACACGAATGGCGATCAGGTGTTCGGCGCGGGCGACGCTGTCCGTCTCGGCGGGTAGCCCAAGGCCAAGCCCGGTGAGCAGGTGATCGCCATTGGCTACACCGAAACGCACCCAGGCGGCGCTTTCGTCGGTGAGTTTGGATTTGGAGAACACGGCATACTTTTTCAGGTCAGCCAGTTGGGGGTCCAGCAGCTCGCTGGCCATGGCCAGCAACACACCGTCACCTTGCAATACGATGCGAAAGCTCGACTGCATGCGGCCTTTTTGCGTGCAGCGCGCACCGAGGCTGGCCTGGGTATCGCTCAGGTAATTGAGATTGCAGGTCAGTTGGCCCTGCAGGAACTTGGCAGCGTCGGCGCCGCGGACGGCGAGAACGCCTTCGTGGGACAGGGGGCAGAAGAAAGCAGAGTCGGCCATGGGTCATCGCAGGTCAAAAAGTCATGGGTGCATCATAGAGGGGCGCCCGGCAAATGGATAGTTTCCAGATGGGGCGACCAAAGCCGAGTGTTCCCTCGCAGTCGGGCCTGTATACTGGCGCGCTATTTGAGGAGCGTTCCATGGTCGAAGAAGTAGAAATCAATCGCCTCTACTGGCACAGCCGTCGTGGCATGCTGGAGCTGGACGTGTTGTTGGTGCCTTTCACCAAAGAGGTATACGCGACGCTCAATAAAGTGGATCGCGACCTTTATGTTCGGCTGCTGGAATGTGAAGACCAGGACATGTTCGGCTGGTTCATGGAGCGTGCCGAGTCTGAAGACCCGGAGCTGCAGCGCATGGTTCGGATGATCCTGGATCGTGTCCAGCCCAAGTAATCATTTTGAATGCCGCTGGCAGGCCTCGCGGCTGCTGCTGGTGGCGTATCTGATTGCCCAGTTGTTTGCGCTGGGCGCGTGGCTGTTTATCGAGGTGCCGTTCTCAAGCCTGGGTGTGCTGGTGTGCCTGGCGCATGCCGCCTGGGTGTTGCCACGGCATGTCCTGCTGACGCATCGTTCATCGATTCGTGGCCTGCGCCGTGATGAGGCGGGCTGGCAGCTGTTCAGCGCTGAGCGCGGCTGGCACGGCGTGCAGTTGCGCCCTGACAGCCTGGCGTTGCCGCTGATTGTGGTGCTGCGCTATCGAGTGCCGGGCGAATGGCGCGTGCGCTCGATCTGCGTACCTTGCGACGCACAGGTCGCCGATCTGCACCGGCGCCTGCGGGTACGCCTGAAGTTCAGCCGGCGTAGGTGGTTGGCACCAGAATAGTGTCGCGTGCTTCGGGCAGCATCTGCGGGTAGTCGAGGGTGTAATGCAGGCCCCGGCTTTCCTTGCGTTCCATGGCCGAGCGGATCATCAGCTCGGCCACCTGGGCCAGGTTGCGCAGCTCGATCAGGTCGCGGCTGACTTTGTAGTTGCTGTAGAACTCGTCGATTTCATCCAGCAGCAAGCGGACCCGGTGCTGGGCGCGCTGCAGGCGCTTGTTGGTACGCACAATCCCGACGTAGTCCCACATGAAGCGCCGCAGCTCATCCCAGTTGTGGGCGATGATCACGTCTTCGTCCGAGTCGGTCACTTGGCTGGCGTCCCAGCGGGGCAGGGCGGCCGGCACGGGATGTGCGGCAGTTGTTCGAGAATATCCGCCGCGGCCGAGCGGGCGTAGACGAAACATTCAAGCAGCGAGTTGCTGGCCATGCGATTGGCACCGTGCAGGCCGGTGAAGCTGGTTTCGCCAATTGCGTACAGGCCCGGCACATCGGTGCGGCCGTGCTGATCGACCACCACGCCGCCGCAGGTGTAGTGCGCGGCCGGCACCACGGGGATCGGGCCTTTGGTGATATCGATATTGAAGGTCAGGCAGCGCTCGTAGACCGTGGGGAAGTGGGTCTTGATGAAGGCTTCGGGTTTGTGGCTGATGTCCAGGTACACACAGTCGATACCCAGGCGCTTCATTTCATGGTCGATGGCGCGGGCGACGATATCGCGCGGAGCCAGTTCGGCGCGCGGGTCGAAGCGCTGCATGAAGCGTTCGCCATTTGGCAGTTTCAGGTGCGCACCTTCGCCTCGCAGCGCTTCAGTGATCAGGAAACTCTTGGCCTGCGGGTGATACAGGCAGGTGGGGTGGAACTGGTTGAACTCCAGGTTGGCCACCCGGCAGCCCGAGCGCCAGGCCATGGCGATGCCATCGCCGCAGGCGCCGTCGGGGTTGCTGGTATAGAGGTAGACCTTGGCCGCGCCACCCGAGGCCAGAATAGTGAAGCGGGCGCCGTAGGTGTCGACTTCGCCGCTGATGCGGTTGAGCACGTAGGCGCCGAGGCAGCGTTCGCCCGGCAGGCCCAGGCGTTTTTCGGTGATCAGGTCGACCGCAACGCGCTGTTCCAGTAATTCGATGTTGGGGCGTTGGCGAGCCTGGTCGAGCAGGGTCTTGAAAATCGCCGCGCCAGTGGCGTCGGCGGCATGGATGATACGGCGATGGCTGTGGCCGCCCTCACGCGTCAGGTGAAATTCGAAACCGCCGTCGTCAGCGCTCGCGTGTTCATCGCGGGTGAATGGCACGCCTTGGTCGATCAGCCATTGGATCGCCTCGCGACTATGCTCGACGGTAAAGCGCACCGCGTCCTCGTTGCACAGGCCACCGCCGGCGTTGAGGGTGTCTTCAACGTGGGATTGCACCGTGTCGGTGTCGTCCAGCACGGCGGCGACCCCGCCTTGCGCCCAGAAGGTCGAGCCATTGGCCAGGTCGCCTTTGCTCAATACTGCAATGCGCAGGTGGCCGGGCAGCGTCAGCGCAAGACTCAAGCCGGCTGCGCCGCTGCCGATCACCAAAACATCGTGTTGAAACTGTTGGCTCATTTGGAGGATTCCGCAAAAAGCGATCCGAAGGGGTGGCGCAAACAGGACGCCTGGATCGGCGAATCAAAGGGTCACACGGGCCACTAGTATATAGAGGGGGGGAGCGGCACAATAGCCGTGCATTCGTGGCAATGTGAGATTACGGTGCGCAGCTTGGGTAAATCGACTGGTTATTGAAGCGGGAACTTTTTGCATGAGCCCCGACTCAATAGCAGGTTGCCTGAAAGCTGGGAAATGTTGAGTTTATTGGCCCGTCGGGAGCATTGGACGCGTCAGAAACCGGCGACAAGATTATTCGCGCAGCCGGCGTTGCCCGCGCTGCGTTTTTCGTGTGTGCCAAATCAGTGCATGCCGGAAACTTGCTTGAGGGGGGAGAACTTTTGCGAAAAGTCCGAGTCTATGTTTGCAAGCCTGATCGTTTAGTTATGCAAGCCTCCTTCAAGTACAACGAGGAGTGTTCATGCTAACCCAGGAAGAGGATCAGCAGCTGGTCGAGCGCGTACAACGCGGCGACAAGCGAGCATTTGATCTGCTAGTGCTGAAATACCAGCACAAAATTCTCGGGTTGATCGTGCGGTTCGTGCACGACACCCATGAAGCGCAGGACGTTGCACAGGAAGCCTTTATCAAGGCGTACCGTGCACTGGGCAATTTCCGCGGTGACAGTGCGTTTTACACGTGGCTGTACCGCATCGCCATCAACACGGCGAAGAACTATCTGGTGTCACGCGGACGCCGCCCACCGGATAGCGATGTAAGTTCAGAAGACGCTGAATTTTACGATGGAGACCACGGCCTCAAAGATCTCGAGTCGCCGGAGCGTGCATTGCTGCGCGACGAGATCGAAGGCACCGTTCATCGCACGATTCAGCAACTGCCAGAAGATTTGCGTACGGCGTTAACTTTACGTGAATTCGATGGTCTGAGTTACGAAGACATTGCGAGCGTCATGCAGTGTCCGGTGGGGACTGTAAGGTCACGGATTTTCCGGGCCCGGGAAGCCATCGATAAAGCCTTGCAACCGTTGTTGCAGGAAAACTAGAGACAGCGGCGACAGCCAAGAGAGGAACCGCCATGAGTCGTGATGCCCTGCAGGAATCGCTGTCCGCAGTGATGGATAACGAAGCGGATGAACTGGAACTTCGTCGAGTGCTCAATGCATTTGATGATGCCGAAACCCGTGATACCTGGTCTCGTTACCAAGTCGCTCGGGCGGTGATGCACAAGGATCTTCTAATCCCTCGTCTGGATATTGCTGCGGCCGTTTCTGCTGCACTGGCTGATGAAGCCGTTCCGGCAAAAGCTGCTCGTGGTCCATGGCGTAGCCTGGGTCGTCTGGCGGTCGCTGCCTCGGTGACTGTTGCCGTATTGGCCGGTGTTCGCCTGTACAACCAGGATGAAATAGCCGGTGCCGAACTGGCCCAGCAGACTCAGCAACCGGTCATGGCCGGCCCGCAAGTCAAAGGCCCAGCGGTCTTGGCCGGCTACAAGGAAAGCTCCGACACCACCGGCCCTATGGCTAACGGTGTGTTGCAAGGGCAATCCGGGTGGCAGGACCAGCGTCTTCCAGGCTACCTGCGCCAACATGCACAGGAATCGGCTTTGAAAGGCACTGAAAGCGCTCTGCCATACGCACGTGCTGCAAGCCTGGAAAACCGTTGATCCGTTAAGGGGCTCTATGCGCGCCATATCGCTCCTTACGCTTTTGCTCAGTGGCTGGTTTGCACTCCCCGCCCATGCCGACGAAGCCCAAGACTGGCTGACAAGGCTTGGGCGAGCAGAGCAGCAGCAAAGCTTTCAAGGCACGTTCGTCTACGAGCGTAGTGGTAGTTTTTCTACCCATGACATCTGGCATCGCGTCCAGAATGGTCAAGTCCGCGAGCGCTTTTGCAGCTTGATGGATCTGCCCAGGAAGTCGTGCGGGTCGATGGCCGAACTCAATGCGTCAGCGGCACCCTCGTGGCCGGCTTGGGCAATTCGCGTAACGACTCCTCACGTGTGCTTGACCCACAAAAACTCAATCAATTCTATGAACTGGCCGTCATCGGCAAGTCCCGCGTGGCCGGTCGTAATGCGGTCATTGTGTCGATCACGCCGCGCGATCAATACCGTTATGGTTTTGAGCTGCATCTGGATCGTGACACCGCGCTGCCGCTCAAATCCCTGTTGCTCAATGATCAGGGGCAGTTGCTGGAGCGTTTCCAGTTCACACGTTTGAACACGTCTACGGTGCCTGATGATCGCGACTTGCTGCCCAGCAAGGAATGCGTACCTATTTCCGTGGCCGACAGCCAGGCACCAGCAGTTGAGCCCGCCGAGACCTGGCATCTGGAATGGCTGCCGCCGGGGTTTCAGTTGACCAACAGCAGTGCCCGTAAAGACATCCACACCAAAACGACAGTCGACAGCCTGATGTATGAAGATGGATTGGCTCGATTCTCGGTGTTTCTTGAGCCCATCAGTGATGTGAGCGTGACCGAAACTCGCACGCAACTGGGCCCGACGGTGGCGGTGTCCCGTCGTTTGAACACGGTGGATGGCGAAATGATGGTGACGGTGGTGGGCGAAATTCCTATCGGGACCGCTGAACGCATCGCGCTGTCGGTGCGCGGCGAAAAAAAGGCACCCACCAAACCGTGAGGTGTTAATCCTATGTTCATCCTGCTCTTTCACCGTGGCTCTACGCCAATCAGGCTACCGAGAGCATGAAATGTCTGGATCAGCATTTTCACTTGCAAAAACCTCTCATGTTTTTTATAGGTCAGGGCTTGTCGGCTCTGGCCTTGTCTTGTTCGCGGAACAAAGACGTCGGTCGCAGTTTCCGGCGTTTCCTGAACCCTGTCGCTCAACCCTGCTCGTCGTAACGGGAGCTGTATGTCGATACCACGTTTGAAATACTACCTATCCATAGTCGCCACGGTACTGGTACTGGGCCAGGCTGTGACCGCACAAGCGGTCGAATTGCCTGACTTTACTCAACTGGTTGAGCAAGCCTCGCCTGCCGTGGTGAACATCAGTACCACGCAAAAGCTGCCGGATCGCAAAGTCTCGAACCAGCAGATGCCAGACCTCGAAGGCTTGCCGCCGATGCTGCGCGAGTTCTTCGAACGAGGCATGCCTCAACCGCGTGCCCCTCGTGGCGGCGGTGGTGGTCAGCGTGAAGCGCAGTCCCTGGGCTCGGGCTTCATCATTTCACCGGATGGCTACATCCTGACCAACAATCACGTGATTGCCGACGCCGACGAGATCCTGGTGCGCCTGGCCGACCGCAGTGAGCTGAAAGCCAAGCTGGTGGGCACTGACCCGCGTTCCGATGTGGCGTTGTTGAAAATCGAAGGCAAGGACTTGCCGGTGCTGAAGCTGGGCAAGTCCCAGGACTTGAAAGCCGGTCAATGGGTCGTCGCCATCGGATCGCCGTTTGGTTTTGACCACACCGTGACCCAGGGCATTGTCAGCGCCATCGGTCGCAGCCTGCCCAATGAAAACTACGTGCCGTTTATCCAGACCGACGTGCCGATCAACCCGGGCAACTCCGGTGGTCCGCTGTTTAACCTGGCGGGCGAAGTGGTGGGCATCAACTCGCAGATCTACACCCGCTCCGGTGGTTTCATGGGCGTGTCGTTCGCTATCCCGATCGACGTGGCCATGGACGTTTCCAATCAGCTCAAAAGCGGTGGCAAAGTCAGCCGTGGCTGGTTGGGTGTAGTGATCCAGGAAGTGAACAAGGATCTCGCTGAGTCCTTCGGCCTCGACAAGCCGGCCGGCGCCTTGGTTGCGCAGATCCAGGACGGCGGTCCGGCTGCCAAGGGCGGCCTGCAGGTAGGTGACGTGATCCTGAGCATGAACGGCCAGCCGATCATCATGTCGGCAGACCTGCCACACCTGGTCGGTGCGCTCAAGGCGGGCAGCAAAGCCAAGCTGGAAGTGATCCGTGACGGCAAGCGCCAGAATGTGGAGCTCACCGTCGGTGCCATTCCTGAAGAAGGCGCGACCCTGGACGCTTTGGGTAACACCAAGCCGGGCGCAGAGCGCAGCAGCAACCGCCTGGGCGTCGCCGTGGCCGAGTTGACCGACGAGCAGAAGAAGACGTTCGACCTCAAGAGCGGTGTCGTGATCAAGGAAGTGCAGGACGGTCCTGCCGCCTTGATCGGCCTGCAGCCGGGCGACGTGATCACCCACCTGAACAATCAGGCGATTGAGACCACCAAGCAGTTCACCGACATCGCCAAGGCGTTGCCGAAGAACCGTTCGGTGTCGATGCGTGTGTTGCGTGAGGGGCGTGCCAGCTTCATCACCTTCAAACTGGCTGAGTAACCGTCAGGTCCAATAAAAAGCCCCGCCTTCGTTAAACGAGGGCGGGGCTTTTTTGTGGGTGATGGGTTTAGCCCATCATCCCTTTGACCAGGCGTTCCTGCTCGATCAGCTCGCGCTGGCGTGCATCGATGCGTGACGACAGCGGGAAGTTGCTGCCGGCGCGGCGTTTGGCGAAATCCAGTTGTTGGATCGCCTGCTGGAAATCACCCACCAGCGCGAAGTACTCGGCGCGGGCTTGATGCAAGCCGATGATGTTGCCGGACAAACCTCGCGTTTCGGCAACCTGATACCACACATCCGGATCATCCGGACGGGACTTGAGCAGGCCATCCAATGCCTTTTCCGCGTCGGCGGTGCGATTTTGCTTGAGCAGCAGGTCTACTCGCATCTGATTCAGCGGATAGTTGCCTGGGTACTGGGTCAGCATCCGATCGGTGCGTTGCTGGGCATCGGGTAGATGGTTGTTATCGATATCCAGCTGAATTTGCGCCAGGTTGTAGGTGATGTCGTTGGGCGCCTTGGCCAGCAACGGTTGCAGGCTGTCCCGTGCCTGCTTGAACTGCGAGGCTTTGATCTGGGCGATGGCCAGGCCGTAGCGCGCCACATCGTTTTTCGGGTTCTCGTCCAGTTGCGCCTGGAATCGCTTGGCGGCAAGTCCTGACGTGTCCTCATATTGCAACTGCACCCGTGCGCGAATGAGTTGATAGCGCAGGCTGTCTTCCTTGCCGCCGGGCTTGGCCTGTTCGGCGCGGTTACGGGTGTCGGCGATCCGCGATTCGGTGACCGGGTGCGTCAGCAGGAACTCCGGTGGCTTGGCGTCGAAGCGGTATTGACGCCCCAGGCGCTCGAACATGGTGGGCATTGAGCGAGGGTCGTAGCCGGCCTTTTCCAGGTTGACGATGCCGATGCGGTCCGCCTCCTGTTCATTCTGCCGAGAGAAGCGGCGCTGTTCCTGGATCGCGGCGGCCTGAGTGCCGGCAATCGCCGCAATACCAGCATCGCCGGCACCTGCGGCCGCCGCAATGATGCCGCCGAGCAGGGCTGCCATCATCGGGATCTGCATGCGTTGTTGCGCTTCAACGCCACGGGCGAAGTGACGTTGGGACAAGTGCGCCAATTCATGGGCCAGTACCGAGGCGTATTCCCCTTCGGTCTGGGCATTGAGGAACAGGCCGCCGTTCACGCCCACGATACCGCCCGGCGCGGCAAAGGCGTTGAGTTGCGGGCTGTTGATCAGGATGAACTCCAGGCGCCGGTCATTGACCTGGCTGGTCTCCACCAGTTTGTACACGCTGGTTTCGACGTAATCCTTGAGCTGCGTGTCGTTCAGCTGGGAAACCTGCCCGCGCAGGTAGGCCAGCCAGGCACGGCCCAGTTGATATTCCTGTTGCGGCGAGACAATGGCAGAGCTGGCGTCGCCAAGCGACGGCAGGTCGTCAGCGAAGCCTGGGGAGGCCAGCAGGCAAGCCAGCGTCAGCAGGGTGGGGCGCAAAAAAGTCATGCACAGAGCCTTTCGACAAAGAGCTTACTGTAGCCGGACACTGAGCTTCGGACCAGATATTCTAAGCACCCCCGAACGCTTGCCCGGAGTAAAACCATGACCGACGCTGTCGCCTTTGATGCCGAACTCGATGCCAGCGGCCTCAACTGCCCGTTACCCTTGCTCAAGGCCAAGCTGGAGCTCAATCGATTGGCCAGTGGCGCCGTGCTCAAGGTGATCGCCACGGACGCAGGGTCGCAGCGTGACTTCCGCACATTCGCCAAGCTGGCCGGCCACACCCTGTTGCACGAAGAAGATGTCGCCGGTGTGTACCGCTACTGGTTGCGCAAGGCCTGAGTCGTTCGCCCCTACCGCCCGAGGTTGATTGATGTTCAAAGTGTTACGAGACTGGATCCAGCGCTACTTCTCTGATGAGGAAGCCGTGGTGCTGGCCGTCCTGCTGTTTCTGGCCTTTACGGCTGTGCTCACCTTGGGCGGCATGCTCGCGCCGGTATTGGCGGGGATGGTGCTGGCGTACCTGATGCAGGGGCTGGTCACTACCCTGGAGCGTCTGCGCCTGCCGGGCGGAGCGGCGGTGGGGTTGGTGTTTGCCCTGTTCATGGGCTTGCTGGTGGTGTTTATCGTGGTGGTGCTGCCGCTGCTGTGGCATCAGTTGATCACGCTGTTCAACGAGTTGCCGGGCATGCTCGCCAAATGGCAATCGCTGTTGCTGCTGTTGCCGGAGCGCTACCCGCATCTGGTGTCGGACGAGCAGGTGCTGCAGGCCATCGAAGTGGCGCGCGGTGAAATCGGAAAATTCGGGCAATGGGCGCTGACCTTTTCCCTGTCCAGCCTGCCGTTGCTGGTCAATATCATGATCTATCTGGTGCTGGTGCCGATCCTGGTGTTTTTCTTCCTCAAGGATCGCGCGATGATCGGCCGCTGGGTGAGCGGTTACCTTCCGCGTGAACGGGCGCTGATTACTCGGGTGGCTGAGGAGATGAACCGCCAGATCGCCAATTACATCCGGGGCAAGGTCATCGAGATCATCATCTGCGGTGGCGTGACTTACATCGCCTTTATCGCCCTGGATCTGAACTACGCGGCGCTGCTGGCATTGCTGGTCGGCATTTCAGTGGTGGTGCCGTATGTCGGCGCGGTGGTGGTGACGGTGCCGGTAACCTTGATTGCCCTGTTCCAGTGGGGCTGGAGCGACCAGTTCATCTACCTGATGGCGGTATACGGCATCATCCAGACACTGGACGGCAACGTGCTGGTGCCGTTGCTGTTTTCGGAGGCGGTCAACCTGCACCCGGTGGCGATTATCTGTGCGGTGTTGTTGTTTGGCGGGTTGTGGGGATTCTGGGGCGTGTTCTTTGCGATTCCCCTGGCGACGCTGTTCAAGGCGGTGCTGGATGCGTGGCCGCGACGTGAGCCGGTGGTGGCGCCGCTGCTGTAACGCTCTCACCCTTTGTAATGAGCGGGACAAGCCCGCTCACTACAATCAGGCCTTGTTCAGCGCCTGCGCCGCCGCCAAAACGGCATCCACATGCCCCGGCACTTTCACGCCGCGCCACTCCTGGCGCAGTACACCCTGGCTGTCGATCAGGAAGGTGCTGCGATCCACGCCCAGGTATTCCTTGCCGTACAGCTTCTTCAGCTTGATCACATCGAACAGCTGGCAGACCGCTTCATCCTTGTCGCTGATCAGCTCGAAGGGGAATGCCTGCTTGGCCTTGAAGTTCTCATGGGACTTCACGCTGTCGCGCGATACGCCGAACACCTCGGTGTTGGCCGCCTTGAACGCCGCGTACTGGTCACGGAAACCCTGGCCTTCCGTGGTGCAGCCGGGAGTACTGTCCTTGGGGTAGAAGTAGATCACCACTTGCTTGCCTTTGAGGGCGTCGAGGCTGAAGGTCTGGCCACTGGTGGCCTGGGCTTCGAAATCGGTGACCGGTTTGTCGATGACTACCGCCATGAAAACTTCCTTACATTGGGTTTTGTGGGCGCCATGGCTCGATCAGTGCGTCGAGGTTCAGGGCATCGGCGAAATCCAGGAACTGGTCGCGCAACCAACTGATCTGCACGCCGGCCGGCAAGGTCACGGTAAACGTGGCGTTGAGCATGGTGCCGCCGGTTTGCGGGGCCTGGTAGGTATCGCAGGTCAGGTTTTCCAGTTCGACGTTATGGTCGATAAAGAACTGGCACAGCTCATTGACGATGTCCGAGCGGTAGGCCGAGCTGACGTAGGCCACGTAAGGCAGGGCCTGCGGGCGGTTCTCCAGGGCGGCGCTGCGCACCACGTTGACGGTGAAATCATGCTTCTTGGCCAGGCCCGGCAGGCCGGTCTCAAGGCGCGCGAGTGCATCCCAGGTGCCAGAGATCTGCAGGACCAGCGCGCTGCACTCGCCGTGGCGGGTCAGGCGGGACGTCACGACGGCGCAGCGGTTTTCATGGCTGGCGCGGCACAGGACGTTGGTCAGCTCCATGGGGTTGGCGCCGAGGGCACTGATAACAAGGAATTGTTCGCGAACTGTGGGGGTGGACATGCAGCCTTCCTAAACGATGAGCGGTCGATACTGTGAGGGCCGTATCGATCAAAGGATGAAGGGTAGCGAAAAGCGTCGTCAAGGGATAGGAGGTGGCGTTTTCATTGCGTGATTGGCTGGATTCCACCGCGTTGAAAGCCGTGCTCTGGCCCGATGATGGCATTGCCCATCGTTTAGTTGCGCCAGAACGCATCCTCAGGCGGTACTTCGCTTGTGCAAGCATCTTGGCGCCAGTACCATTACGGCTCTCTTTTTCCGGCAGGAGCGGTTGCATGATTGCGGGCAGTATGGTGGCACTGGTCACACCCATGGATGCACAAGGTAATCTCGACTGGGACAGCCTGGGCAAACTGGTGGACTTTCACCTGCAAGAAGGCACCAACGCCATTGTGGCCGTCGGCACCACAGGTGAATCGGCGACGCTCGATGTGGAAGAACACATCAAAGTGATCGAGTTCGTGGTCAAGCGTGTTGCGGGCCGTATCGCGGTCATCGCCGGCACCGGCGCCAACTCGACGCGTGAAGCCATCGAGCTGACCCGAAACGCCAAGAAAGCCGGCGCCGATGCCTGCCTGCTGGTCACCCCGTACTACAACAAGCCGACCCAGGAAGGCTTGTACCAGCACTTCAAGACCATCGCCGAAGCCGTCGATATCCCCCAGATCCTCTACAACGTGCCAGGCCGTACCGCGTGCGACATGCAGGCCGCGACCGTCATTCGCCTGTCCACCGTGCCGAACATCGTTGGCATCAAGGAAGCCACGGGCGACCTGCAGCGCGCCAAGGACATCCTGGCCGGTGTAGGCAGCGACTTCCTGCTGTATTCCGGTGACGATGCCACCGCTGTCGAGCTGATCCTGCTGGGCGGCAAGGGCAACATCTCCGTGACCGCCAACGTGGCGCCGCGAGCCATGAGCGACATGTGTGCCGCCGCCATCGCGGGTGATGCCGTGACCGCCCGGGCGATTCACGAGAAGCTGATGCCGCTCAACAAGACACTGTTTATCGAATCCAACCCTATCCCCGTGAAATGGGCATTGACTGAAATGGGCATGATGCCGGACGGTATTCGTCTGCCGCTCACCCGCCTCAGCGAAGCCTGTCACGAACCGCTGCGACAGGCCCTGCGCCAGTCCGGCGTCCTGGTTTAATTGAGGAAGTACTACGCATGAAGCGATTGGCCGGACTTTCCGCACTTGCCTTGATTATCTCCAGCACCAGTGGCTGCGGTTGGATCTGGGGCCCGGAAGGCTACTTCCGTGACCGCGGCAGCGATTACCTGGAAGCACAACCCACCAAGCCGATGGAATTGCCGCCGGGTGTCAACGTCGCCAAGCGCCTTGACCCATTGCTGCCGATTCCGCGCAACGTCGCCGACGACACCGCCAAGGGTGAGTACATCGTGCCGCGTCCACAGCCGATCTCGGCCGTGGCCGATGCCAGCGACTACAGCCTGCAGAAGAGCGGCGACTCGCGCTGGATCGTAGCCCAGCGTCCACCCGCCGAAGTCTGGCCGGTGGCCGTGCAGTTCTTCCAGGACAACGGTTTCCGTATCGACGAACAGCGTCCGCAGACCGGTGAATTCACCACTGCCTGGCAGCAAGGCAGCGAGCTGTCCGCCACCGTGGCCAAGCGTCTGCAGGCCAGCGGTGTAGCTGCCGACAGCGAAGCCCGTGTGCGCGTGCGCATCGAGCCTGGCGTGCAGCGCAATACCAGCGAAGTCTACGTGGTGAGCGCCGAGCGTCCTGCCGGCAGCACCGCCAACGTCGATTTCACCAACCGCTCGGTCAACACCGGCGTCGACTCGGCACTGGTCGACGAGATGCTGGCCAGCATGAGCCGTATCTCCGAGAAGGGCGGTTCCGTTTCCCTGCTCGCCGCGCGTGATTATGACACCCCGAGCCGCGTCAGCCTCACCGAGGACGGCAGCGGCAACGTGGTGCTGAGCCTGGGTGAAGACCTGGACCGTGCCTGGGCCAGCGTGGGGCGCGCCTTGGAGCAAGGCCCTTGGCGTGTTGAAGACATCAACCGCAGCCTGGGCCTTTACTACATCAACGTGGCTGAAAAGGCCGAGCGCAAAGACGACGAGCCTGGTTTCTTCGGCAAACTGTTCGGCAGCAAGCCGACCAAGGAAGAAGTCGAGACCCGCGCCGAGCGTTATCAGGTTCGTTTGAGCAAGGTTGGCGAAAGCGTGCAAGTCACCGTCGAGAAGAATATCAACACCGTTGCGCCAGCTGAAACAGCGCGCAAAGTGTTGGGCGTGATTCAGGACAACCTGGGCTGACCCGATGCGTTTTGCTGTTCTCGGTAGCGGTAGCCAAGGGAACGGCACGCTGGTTGCCCATGACGATACGTACGTCCTGGTGGATTGTGGTTTCTCGTTAAAGGAAACCGAGCGGCGCCTGCTGCGCCTGGGGGTTCACCCCGCGCAGTTGAGTGCGATTCTGGTGACCCACGAACATGCCGACCATGTGCATGGCGTGGGTTTGCTGTCTCGGCGCTACAATCTTCCGGTGTACTTGAGTCGCGGTACCTTGCGCGGGATGCGCAAACCCATTGAACCTGCGGGGTTCCTGGCCGGTGGCGAGCAGCTGCAGATTGGTGCGTTGAGCATCGATGTGATTGCCGTGGCGCACGATGCCCAGGAACCGACGCAGTATGTATTCAGTGACGGTGAACGACGCTTCGGCGTGCTTACCGATCTGGGCTCCTATTGCACCAAGGTGCTGGACGGTTACCGGAACCTCGATGCCTTGATGATCGAGTCCAACCACTGCCGAGACCTGCTGGCTCGCGGTCACTACCCGTACTTTCTCAAGCAGCGGGTGGGCGGCGAACTGGGACATTTGAATAATCACCAGGCGGCGTACCTGGTGTATGAGTTGGGCTGGCAGGACCTGCAGCACCTGGTCCTGGCCCACCTGAGCAGCAAGAACAACCTGCCGACGCTTGCCCGGCAATGTTTTGTCGACACCCTCGGGTGCGACCCGGACTGGCTGCAACTGGCCGATCAAGATTCAGGGCTCGACTGGCGACACATCGCCTAGCCCACCTCACTCAAAGCGGAGCCCATCATGGAAAAACGTGAAGAACTCTACCGCGGCAAAGCCAAGTCGGTATACAAGACCGACGACGCCAACCGCCTGATCCTGCTGTTTCGCAACGACACCTCGGCGTTCGACGGCAAGCGCATCGAACAGCTGGACCGCAAAGGCATGGTGAACAACAAGTTCAACGCCTTCATCATGCAGAAACTCGAAGAGGCCGGCATTCCGACCCAATTCGACAAACTGCTGGGCGACAACGAGTGCCTGGTGAAGAAGCTGGACATGATCCCGGTCGAGTGCGTCGTGCGTAACTACGCCGCCGGCAGCCTGGTCAAGCGCCTGGGCGTCGAAGAGGGCCTCAAGCTCAACCCTTACACCTTTGAACTGTTCCTGAAGGACGACGCCAAGGGCGACCCGTTCATCAACGAATCCCACGTCGTGGCATTCGGCTGGGGCACCGCTGAGCAACTGGCACGCATGAAGGAGCTGTCGCTCAAGGTCAACGACGTGCTGAGCAAGTTGTTCGACGACGCTGGCCTGCTGTTGGTGGACTTCAAGCTGGAATTCGGCGTGTTCCACGACGGCTCCATCGTTCTGGGCGACGAGTTCAGCCCGGACGGCTGCCGTCTGTGGGACAAGGACACCAAGAAGAAGATGGATAAAGACCGCTTCCGCCAGGGCCTCGGTGACGTTATCGAAGCTTACGAAGAAGTCGCCAATCGTCTAGGCGTACCGCTGTAATCGACGCAAGCATCTGATAGCACGGAAAAAAATCGCTTCGGCGCTTTGCATCCTCCGATCTTGCTGTTATGATGCGCGCCGTTGGAGAGATGCCAGAGTGGCCGAATGGGACGGATTCGAAATCCGTTGTACCTTCACCGGTACCTAGGGTTCGAATCCCTATCTCTCCGCCATATCCAGAAAACCCCTGTAATTCAATGAGTTACGGGGGGTTTTCTTTTTGGGTTGTACTACTCGTTTGTACTACTCAATCTGCCCGCTGGCTGCCCTAAGTGCTGAGTTATTTTCTCCAGTACGGATTCGGGGGCCGCAAAACTGATCTTCCCTCCCTCAAGTTTGACCTCAGTCTGAGCAAGCTCTGTCTCGTCAAGGAAGCCTGCAAGCCTCTTTTGTGTAAGCTGCACGATGCCAGCGTTGAGGTCAAAATTGCCGCTACGACGGATAGGCATTGTTCCTGTGCTCCCCAGTGGATGAGCCTTCAATGTAGCAGTATTTTCTGTGCTATTCGGCAACTGATGGCGGTTTGCAATGCTTGCGGATAACCTCATCACCTGTATGAACGCACTGTCAACAGATCAGTAGGTGACGAATGACCGACAAGACATTTGTACAAGAAGAGTTTGATAAGCTACTTGAAAAGATCACCAATGCTGACGTTTATAAAAGGCAAACTGCAAAAATCTTTGAGTACCGAGAAGCCAGGCTGATAGAACAGCATCAGCAGCTTCCTGATTGGGTAAACCGAGAAGAACATGGGCCAGCCTACTTCGTTAGGTACAAATCACCTTCGACGGCAGTAGAAACAACAATAACAACCAAAACGTACAAGTTAGACGACCAGCTTGAACTCAATACACTTCACAAGCTTAAAACCTACCAATGGCTTTTGGCAGAGGCATATGAAGTGTTTGAGGACTTTATTGAGAGAGTTTACGCCGACTGCGGGATAAGAGGCAGCAGCCTATGGGTGCGGCCTGATGGTTGGAAGCACGACGGGTCCAAAGACCTAAGCCACTACTACAACCCACGTCGTAAAAGCAGTGGCACGCCATTCATACAACTCAAGGCACTTCGTGAGCGATCCGCACACTTTCGCGAATACGAAGCGAGAAAAGGAAATCACTACCGAGTTCAATTCGTTCTGATTGAGAAACTTCGACATCTCATCGTGCATGAGGGTGGCTATTGCGAGGACTTTAACAGTCTGATGAGTTTGATACAAAAAGAGTTGGTTGATGTAAGCATGAAGGGTGTTCGCTCCTACGTTGAGTCATACCTCATTCCGCACCGTGGGGCCAAGCTGATTGATCTTCTTGAGTTGCCTGTGGAAGACGGGCCGGGCGCCCTAATTGGAGCGTACCACGATGTAATGGGTGGTTTCTTCACCACGTTGATCGAGTATGCCTTGTTGATCAAAGAAAGCATTGAGCTTGAAGAGCAACCGGTAACATGATGAACAGAGCGAGCACCGGCATGAAAACACTTGCAGCAGGGATTGCACTCAGTGGGTTGCTGGTTAGTCAGGCGGCAATGGCGGTGATCTACACTGAAGAGCCTGATCCTGCTTACGAAGCTCTTTCGCAATCCGCATTCTGCATGAATCACTTTTATTACCGCACCTCAAGCTATCTAGGGCATCAGGCCGGGTTTGCTGCTCAAACGGCGCTCGCATCTCAGATAGAAAAGTTGCACGATGGGGCTAAAGTTGCTGATGCGATTAGGATGGCTTTCAATGCGGCTGATCGTTCGAAGAATGATGAAAGTGTGCCATTTATTTGCAGGCAGTTTATTCCTCAAGATCATGGGATGAGCGAGTCCAACTAAAATACTTCCTATCGCACAGTGCTGATCAGCCTAAGTAGTTTTGGCTGAAAACCACCCCCGCCGCCTGGAGAGAACTTGCACTCTTCTAAACGTCACGAATCTGGCTGGGAAAAATAATGGGTGGGGCGTCTGGAAAACGGGGTTAAAGCGACACCCTCTTAACGCGAGCACGGCCACCCTGTTTTGAAAGCTGAGCTTTTCTAAAATAAGAGACGAACACCCTACGCCCGGCCTACCTTTTGTGGCTGGCTATGGCGCTGTTGGTGACGTGTGATCAGGTTGTATTGGGCGAGATGTGGTGTTGTATCAACGCGTCTTGTCGGGGCTGTAGGACGCTCTGTGACAGTGTGCGTTCACTACCTGAGTTGATGACATGACGATGCCCACTCGATGGTGGGCTACGTGTTAGTTACCGGGTGAATTCGCTAGCCACTGACATTGAAGCGCGTCAGTGGAAAATGGCTGTAAGCCCTGATATACGTGGTCTGGAGGCGAATCCATTCCGGTAGAATGTCTACTACTGTCGTGGAATCAGACTTCCTCAAGCTGGGGCTGGGGCCAGGTTCAACGAGTGATTAACTGCGCCTGAATCAGTCTGGTTTGGCGACACGCTGAACAGTGGAAGTAGCGCAACCAACGGTCTTGGCGGTCTTACGCAGTGACATACCAGAGTCGAGACAAGCCTTGATCCGGTCGTGCAAAGCTTCGTCGGTCTTGCGGCCTGTATAGACGCCATTCGCCTGAGCTTTCTCAATACCATCCTTTTGACGGCGGCGACGGTCTTCATAATCCTTACGGGCTACCGCTGCCAGCATATCCAGCAACATGTCATTGATTGCGGTGAGCATACGCCCGGTGAAGTCGTCACCCTTACGGGCTGGCTGCATCGACTGGTGAGAGGTTGGCAGGTCGAGTGCCACAACCAATACGCCCTTGGCTTTGAGTTCCGCACGTAGCTTCTGCCAATCAGCCTCATTCAAGCGTGACAGGCGGTCAACCTGTTCAATCAGGAGGATGTCGCCAGCTTCGCAGTCACCCAAGAGGCGGAACAACTCAGGACGTTGCAGCGTGCTACCACTTTCGTTCTCGATATACCACGACGCTACACGTTGACCGCTCTCAGCGGCGAAAGCCTTCAACTGATCTTTTGCACGGGTGGCGTCTTGTTCAGTGGTGGACGCACGAAGGTAGCCGCGAATGTACATGTCAAGTCTCTCTGCACCGTTTTGGATGTACCGATCATAGGTGTACTCGTTAGGGTGGTCAATGAGACTTATTCGGTACAGTCGGGATAGGCGACGGACGGTACTCGCAGGGGTATACCCAATTGAATACGGATGGTTTCTGAGTACCTGAACCGCTTACCATGAACATTCGTCAATCAGGGAGCTGACCATGAGCAAGATTCATTCGCTGACCATAAACGTTGAAGGGAAATCTGCGGAACATCTGAAGAAGCTGCTCGAACTTGCGCTTTTCGAGCTTCAAGAACTCCAGCAACAGTCAGGGCGAAAACGCGATGGCGATTCTCTGCCCCTGCAAATGAGCGGAGATATGGGTAGCTACACGCTGGAATACAAGTTGGGATCACACGCACTCGTTGCTGCACAAGCAGACCTGATCGCACAGGGCTATCGAAAAACTGACGTTACTGAGTGGAGAACTGACAACTACAGCGTGTTTGAGCATGACGACAAGCCTCCCGTACGACTTTACTTGGAATCAGTCAGAGTCGATGAGCACGACGTTCAAGAACACGAAAAGAACAACTTTTCCTTTTAACGACGTCATTGTTCAGGTCTTCGATGTTCTTGGTCATGACTATCGTCGGAGCTTGAGAATTCCAGCGGTGATGGCTGACGCGTTCGCATCGAGAGTCTGCAATGCGTTGAGCGCATTGTCGCAGGTGTCACTTTCCCCACTAGCTTTAGCCCAAAGGGACAATTCTTCGATTGCAGCAGCTATGGCGTGCTGGTTGTGCCAAAGGAGGTTAACACGTCCGCTGTTGCTATGCGGGCATCTGTGTTGTCTAGCATAGAGGGCGTCCTTGAGGGCGTGAGGGAGTGAGGGCGTCTTATGGCACCCTCACGGTGCTGCTATTTACCCTTTGGTTTCGTTGGTTTCTTCGGCGGTGGGATCGTCTCTACCGTTGTGGTGTTCGGACGCCGTTTTGCCTCGTCGATAGGGATAAACTCCCCGGTCTTTGAGTCCCTGCCACGTTTGTTAACCATGTGCTGCTCCTAATGGCTTATCGCCATTTTGGCGACATGATCAACGCTAGCTTAGGTTGCTAGTTCCGCAAGGGTTCAAGCTGACGGGGGATGTCGTTCTGTCGTTCCTCCCACAATGACTTTTCAAACTCTACGACCAGCTCGGTAAGACCAATCCCCAGGACTTCACACAAGTCGCGAAGCTGCACGATATCCAGGCGGCGTGTCCCGCTCTCAACGTCACTCATGAACGACTGTGGACGTCCCAGAGCCTTTGAACACTGTACTTGAGTCATGCCAGCCGCCTTCCTGTGTTTCTTCAGTAGGGTCAGCAGGACTGCGTGTTCGGGTTTGTAGATCGTCTTGGGCATGGCTGGAAAACTGCGATATGAGCAGCCTCCAACCTATATCTGGTTTTCAGATATCTGAATTTGGGATATTGTGGTCTCTACCTTTCGTACCAAGGAATGCTTGATGAACACCGTTACTCGTTTGCTCTTCCTACTGCCCTTATTCGCATCTGCTGCCGCCATGGCAGACACCTACCCAAAGCGAACGCTCGTTGCTGGTTCGATGGTTTGCTGCAAGGCTGGTGATTGGACCAAGATGGTGGAAGCGTCGCTTGATCAGGATGAAGATGAAGCTGGTCGTCTGATTGAGTCAGGTAAGTGCAGAACGATCTCTACTGCTACCAAGGTGAATTTCATCGAAGGTCCTAAGGATGGCGATAAGTCAGCATTGATTCAGCTTCCTAGTGGCAAGACTGCCATGACAGCCAATGGTTGGTTACGTTGATTTCTGCTCCAGAAAGGCGCTGAGCCAACAACTACTGCACACCAACTTCCAATCGAACAAGGACGATTCATGAACGACCAGCTTTACTATCTGAACAGTTCAGAAGAGGAAGACCAATCACATCTTGCACCTGCTGCTTTGCATTCCTTCCTGCAGACTGTGGCTATTTGTCTGGGGCATAACCATGCGTGCTAATGACTGGCACAATCGCAAGATCGACAAACAGATCAAGCAAAATCTGCAACGGCAGCGATAGGGCTAAGCCCTACAGGGTGGGGGATTGTGACATAGGTCGGTTTCCCGCCCAGCGTGGGTTTGTGCAGTCATCATTTCACCATACTGGAAGTCCACTACCGACCTCCGGTCAATCTTCGCACCACTGAAGCTGCAACCTGTACGTCAGTACAGATGGATATCCCCATCAAAAAAAACACATAAAAACCAAACCAGATGAGCTTGCCGCTCTTGATGGTATGGTGCAGAGAGCATCAACGGAGTTGGAAGGGTAGCCCCGTGTCGTACCGACACAGGATGATTCCTTTGATCTTTTGGGGAATTGATTTTCATCAATTATGTTCCCCAGTAACCCTTGTAAGTCGGTGGCTTCGACCTGCGGTCATAGGTCAGTCGTGCTCAAAGCTCGTGCTCTCAACGAGTAACAGCTTCAAGGTGTAAAAGCTCTTATCTATATCCTGCGGTAATTCAAGCAGCGTCCCAGTTGTGCCAGTCCCCGTCAGAGTGCATGGCAAAGTCCAGTTCGAAATCCCAGTCGTCAACGTAGTGCTGATGCTGATCCCATTTCGCCTGTAGACGTCTCTTCAGCAACGGATGCTTATTCAAATGCCGCTCGATGCTTCCAATCGCGATACGTGCCGCTGCTGCAAGGTACTGTGCTGTGCGCTCGGTGATTGGCTCGCAGTGATTGTTGAGGAATCGAGGTAAGATTTCAGCCGTTGAGATGGTATCTAGGCAGATCACCTTTCGAACATGTCGAGGCCGAACGTTCAGCTTGCCATTGCTGGAACTCACGCCAATGTATACGCCTGCCATCACGGCGTCATCAATGAAGGACAGTCCACTCGCCATAGCCATACGGATGAGGTGCGCTTGAGGATTGGGCCTCACTTTGGGCTTGGGGCCGCGCTTGGCCTTGGGCTTGTCTCGGAGGGTATCTTGGGTGTTGTCGAAATCTTGGTTGGCAGCAGCAGTGCCGGGTGCGAGGTGTAAAACGAAGGGCGTAGCAGATTGCATGGGGTTCTCCTGTAGTCAGTTCGATATGTGGGTCACTTCCTTCGGCGTCATCGCCGGGCTGGTGTTGGTCGCCGTTATTGGCGAGGTGAGGATACTACTCTCAGATTGCCACCATGTCAACCGAAACATATTGACACGGCATGCGTGAATGCTGTACCGGCCAAGCCAGCGATTGAAGACGCTGCCAAATCGCCAGTACACTGAGGCACGACCAATGGAACTGGGGACAAGGAACGATGGCAAGCCCAATCGAAAAACCGTTTGAGACTGCGCGTGAGCTGATTGATTTCGTGTCACCACTCAACTCTATCTGGGATGAGGCACGATACATTTTCAGAGGGCAAGCAAGCGACCACTACAAGCTCACACCCTCAGTGTGCCGGGGCGGGGAAGGATCGTTTGCATATGGCTCTCCAAGAAGGATGCTTGATAAATCGAGTTCAGGCCAAGTTGGGTTTGAGCTGGAAATCCTTAAAAGATTTCTTGAAGGCTGCGATAAAGCTGGTCTAGTCGTGCCGGGATACTCAGAGCAAGTCAAAAGGAAGCTCTCAGATCATCCGTTCTTGTTTCCTGAGTCTTTCCTACCATGGCCCCCTGAGCAGCTATACGAAATCATGGCTGTCGCCCAGCACTATGACGTGCCCACTCGCCTTCTAGACTGGACTGAGAGAAGCTTCGTCGCCTGCTACTTTGCAGCGTCTTCAGCCAACTTTGAGCTAGATAACCCGAATATGAGGATTGCGATTTGGGCACTAGACACCACGTATCACGATAGCTGGAACACAGTAAAGATCATCAGGACGCCGGGCGGAACTAGCAGGAATCAAGCGGCTCAATCTGGTTTATTCACAACTCACAATGTCAAGACGTATGGCATTGGTGACGAATATCAAACTGAATCTCTTGATGACGTTGATGAAATTTACAGTCGTGCTAGAAGTCTCAGACCACTCATCAAAATGACATTACCAGTCAGTGAAGCTCCTGAGCTGTTAGAAATGCTCTCTAAGCTCGGCGTTGATGGGTCTACGCTTTTCCCCGGTTACCACGGCGTTGCTAAGATGGTGAAAGACTGGGCTAACCTTGAGGTAGGTGTGAGGATGTCTCAATCAGCTATAGACGAATACAACGCTGATAGCTATGACCATGATCCTGACTTCCACTGAGTACTAAAGAGCCGGTCTTGGCATCAAACCATCAAATTAACTAAAGCTTAACATCGAAAGGAAACGAAATGATTAGAGCATTACTGACCCTCGATCTTCTAAAGTCAGAAGATGAACGCACAGAGTTCTATGCCATCTTAAGAAAAAAGAAATGGCAGAAGACCAAAGATGTTGAAACGGTTTGGACTTTGACATTTAAGAATCTAGACCCAAGCATTGAAGGAACACTCAAGAAGGCAAAGAACGCAATTCGAGACACCCTCTTAGAGACTGTTAAAGACCTTAAGCTCAAGGAGGTTTCCTATATAGTTCAAATTGGAAATCATCGCCCCATAAGTCGCGTAATCAGAAAGAAAGATGGTGAATACAAGTGCTTCATCAGAGAGCTATACCCACCTAAAAAAGACTAAACCATAAACCTGGGAAATACACAACATGAGTCGCAGCGAGTATCAAACCATTAAATTTCATCTGCGCTATTGAAAAGCCATCATCACCCCCCATGTCTTGGTAACACCGTACCTCGCGGTTAACTGAGCTACACAAAGAAAGGATGCGTCGCATGTTGAAGATAATGCTCTCGCTGGACCTAACAAATGCCAAGGATAACCGTGCTGAGTTTTACAAAAACCTAGAAGAAGCCGGATGGAAAAAGGCTAAAAACGTTGATACGGTTTGGCTCAAAGAAACAAAAGATTACAACCCACAAGATTCGCAGTCTTTGCTTAATATCGAAAGAGAAGAGATTGCCGATCCTCTGGTCAAGGCACACAAAAAACTTGAGCTCGACAAGGTCTACTACGTTGCGCAATTTGGTAACGCAGCATTCGTTAGTCGCGTAATAGAAAAAAGGAACGGAGTGGTCAAGGCTTACGGTGAAAACCTGTTCTAATTCCGTTCCGACTGTAGAAATCCGGTGATTGCACTTGCCGGGTTTCACACCACTGCCAATCCAGACACACTTTTACCCGGTGTAACCCAGGCGTTGTGAGTGTCAAATGGAATCCCGTTGAATGTCCACGTTCCGCTGATTGTGTTTTTGCCTTTCCATGCTGTTAAGCAGCATTGATGCTCAACATCGGACCCAGAAGACTGATGGTTCAAAAGCCGCAATATTGGCCGTTTCACATCCACGGTTACGAGATCACGATTTTACGGATTAGATGGGATATGTTGAAGACCGTATGGCGGTGCCTATTCTTACAAAACCTATTTTCGGTGAATAGAACGCTATCGGCTTAGCACAAACAGCCATATAAGCCCGTAAACACTGGACAAGATGTATATGGGGTCTCTGATGTTGACGACTCTGCTGCGCGTTTCGAATAAGTTAACAAAGGTTTTTAACGAGTTTTCGGAGCAGCAAACTACCTCCGTTTGTCGAGGGGGGGCGCCCAAACCGGATGGTCAAATGGTGAGGGAAGGGAGTTTGGAGATTGCTGCCAGCTTCTGTGCCGTGCTCGCACCTTGTGAGTAAACATCGAAGGTCACGATTCCAGTTTCATGACCTACCAATTCAGCGATTAGCGTACCTTGCACTTCAGCCCTGACTAGCTGAGTGATGACCGTTTTACGGATCGAATGGAATACGTGTTGGGCACCGTAACCTTGAGCTTCCTTGAGCCTGCCAAACGCCTTAGAGAGCGCGTCAGACCGTATGCCGTACTTGTTTTTGCTATCGGAGGGGATGAGGAAGCCGTCTTTCGAATCCTCCTTCAAACGCTCAACAATGCTCGACAGGGCAGGGTGTACAGGTACGACACGGATGCCCGCTGCGGTCTTCGAATCAACAATGTCGAAGCTCTCGATTCCATCCGGCTCAATCAGGTGCTCAACCCTTAACTGGCAAAGCTCTTCAATTCGGGCGCCTGTGTACGCACCCAAGAGGATCAAGTCGGCCAGTGTCGTGTGGTCAGCGGCTAGTGCAGCAGCGTGAAGCTCTGCAATTTCTTTTGGCTGGAAGTCTTTTCGCTGACGGTCTGCACGTTCCTTACCACGGGTTTGCGGTAGCTCATGGTTTTCGAATGGGTTGGCCTTATCCTTGAAGTCTTCACGCCAGCGAATGTCATGCTTTATTGCCCACTTCCAGAATACGTTACCTGCTAACAGGTACTGGGTGAGGGTCTTGCTCGCCAACTTGAGGGAGTCGAGCCACGCAGACACGGCGTCGAAGTCGAGCGGTTTCCCTTCTTTAGCCAGGTACGCGGAAAGCTTTTCTAGTTTGGACTGCTGCTGATCTATCGTCTTGGTCGCGACATTCCGCGCTTCACGGTGCTGACGGAAAGTGGCGATACGCGGCTTGGTGATCGGAGACTTGACCTTATGGGCAGTCGGGTCATTCAGGATCGCTTGCACCTCTTTGGCTTCAGTCGCTGTAAAGTCATTCTTGTGAGCAATCAACCCGCCCCACATCTCCAGCACCATCTTATGAGCGAGGTCGTGAGCAGCTAGTTCACCATCCTTTCCCTGCATGGCGTAAACGGTTTCTGCTTCAGCTTGGCGACGGCGCCCAGTCTCGGTATCGCTGAAAACGAACTGCCGAAACTCTTCTAGGAGAGCCGGATCAATGTCCAGCAATGGTGCTTTCGTTTCGCCAAGGGCCGTGTCGATCTTGAGTTGGCGGATGATCTGGTTGAAGTCCTGAGCATCCTCTGCAACACGGTCTTTCCAACCATCACCACGGCGGCTTCGCTTGTCACGTGCTGCCTTGATTTGGGCTTTCCAACCAGCGAGAACGGAGAGGCGGAGGGTCATGGCTTCGGATCGAAGGCCAGTCTTCAGTGACTGGATCAGGACTGCTTTTCCTCCCATCGCACTCTGTACATCAGCGGGGACGGCAAGGCGGACGTACCAAGTGGATTCGCCCTTCTTCTGGATCAAATTGTCAGCCATGGAGACGCCACTGTAGAATGAGAGGTATACAACGAATTGTACTACTCATTTGTACTACTATTGAAGCTGTAAGCCGCGTATTGCCGTGGTTAAAGGGGTTGAGGGTAATGTATGGTGAGTCCCTATCTCTCCGCCATTACATAGAAAAAGCCCCGTAGCTGAATAAGCTACGGGGCTTTTTCGTTTCTGATGGATATCAAACCTGCTGCTAGCTCAAGCGCTCAGCCGCTTTCTGATAAATCTGATCAGGACCTCTATAAGCGATTACCAGGTTTTTCCAAAATCGTGAGTGGTTGCCTGCCGAGCTCAACGCTCAGCAGGCTTTTTAACCTGTTCCGTCTCTTCAGGCCGGTTGCGCCACCAGGCGGTTGCTGATGTTACGTCCCAGCACCAACACTGTGACAAAACCTACGCCTACCAACGCCGTCGCCAGGCTCAACAGCACCGAGCTGCCCAATTGGTCGACGATCCGCCCGCCGAAGAACGAGCCCAGGGCGATAATCACTTGGAACAATGCGACGAACAACGGCATGCCACGTTCGACATCCTTGGGCGCCACCACGAACATCCAGATACTGGCGCAGGCCGGGAAGGCGCCGAAGGCAAAGCCCCATAGGCCGATCAGCATCGCGGCGCCGGTCATGCCGGTGGCGAAGTAAGGGAACAGGGCGGTGCTGGTGCCGATCATCAGCGCGACCAGCATCAGGGTGTGACGTACGCTGCGGTTAGCGGCGAAACCGGCAAAAATATTGCCGAACACCCCAGCCACGCCAAACAACAGCAGCAGTGAACCAATCGTCGGCCCATCGAAGCCGGAACTGTATTTGAAGAACGGCGCGACATAGGTGTAGGCGGCAAAGTGCGCAAGACCGATCAACAATACTGCGATCAATCCGACCCGAGCGCGTGGGTTGATAAACAACGCCGGCAGGTCGCTGACGAGAATGGCTTTTTCCGGGTTGAGTCGCGGTAGCAGGAAGACCTGTGCCAGCAGTACGGGGATGCCCACCAGCGCGGTCACCAGGAAGGTCATGCGCCAGCCCATCAGGCCGCTGAGCCAGGTGCCGACGGGCACGCCCAGTACGGTGGCGAGGGTGACGCCCATCATGATGATCGAGGTGGCTTTCGCGACGTCCACTCCCTTGGGGGCCAGGCGGCCGCTGAGGGCGATAGCCGTTGCCCAGAAGCCGCCGATGCTGATGCCCAACAATACGCGGCCCAACAGCAGCAGGCTGAAATCACTGGCGAACGCCACCACTGAGTTGGCAATGATCATGATCAGCGTCAGGCCGATCAGCAGGTAGCGACGGTCCATGGCGCCAATGATCACTGACAGCAACGGAGCGGCGAGGGCGGCCATGATGCCGGGCAGGGTCACCATCAGGCCAGCATGGCCAGCCGTGATACCGAGGTCGCTGGCGACATCGTTGAGCACGCCCACCGGCAGAAACTCACTGGTTACCAGGGCGAAAGCGCCCACAGCGACGGAGAGAATCGCCAGCCACTGCTGTTTGACGCTCTGTTGATTATGTTCGGGAAGGCCGCGAGGGGCCTGGCTGGCACTTGGCATGGATTTGAGTTCCAGAAGGGATGTCGCCTGGTGTCAGGCGCGGTGAAGAGAATAAGCGGGAATTATATGAATCAGGCTCTGCGTTCACGCAGGCGGTCGTTTCGATAGTAATCATCAGTGCTATCGATGTGTTTGTTTTGCCAAGGGCTGAATATCAGGTATGAGGAGGCGGGCTTAACACATCAAATCGATAAATCTTGTTGTGAGTGATATCTTTATGCCATCACGCATCGTGACAGGCATGGAGATGGGTATGAAGAAGCTATCAATGGTGGTTTTGCTCATGGTGTTGGCGGCAAGCCCGATGTTTGCAATGGGTTGCCCGAAGGGCACCCATCCGGTTGGTGGGACGGGGTCGCATCATAAGGGTGGAACCTGCCAGTAGCCAAAGAAACCTGCCGAACTCAGTTTTGCGCGCTGTGTGATCGCGTGATCGCACGGCCCATCATCGTCTTCCTTCACGCATGCTTGCCGGGTCTGATCAAGCTTTGCGCCGGAATGCCAAACATTTCGTGCAATTTCCAGATCATCGGCAAGGTCAGTGCTCGCTTTCCGTTCAGCACTTCATAAACGCGATTCTGACGGCCAATGGCGGGTACAAGATCTGCCGCTGACAGGCCAGACTGCTCCATTCTGAAGCGAATGGCATCGACCGGATTGGGCAGGTCTACGGGAAAGTTTTTCGCTTCATAGGCCTCGATCAAGGTGATCATTACGTCAAAATAATCGCCTTGCGGCGTGCCCGGTTCAGGTTCGTTGTCGAACAGCGCAGAGACCGACTTGAGCGCGTTTTTGTAATCTTGTTCGGTATGGATGGGGCGGATGTTCATGGGTTACTCCGTTTCAACGGTATCGGCGTCAATCGCGTCGTACTGCTTATGCGTACCGACGAACTTGATATAGAGAGCGCCATAGCGATAGGCCACGGCGACCACGAGCCTGTAGTCGTTACCTTTGATGTTGAAGACGACCCTTCGACTCTTGAGAATGCTGGCACTGCGAAATTGTTCTTTGATGTCAGTCGGATTTGACCAGGTAGCGTTTTTTGCCTCGTCTATCCAGGCCAGGAGCGGCTGCTCAGAATCCGGGTATGTTTGCCAAAAAATCTTCAGTTGACTGATTGCGACAATTCTCATGCAAAAATCCTAGTCCCGTCCTGGGACTTTTTCAAGGGGCGTTATTGATGCGGGCTGTTTTCCGGACGGGCGTCATGGGCCCTCAGGTATCGCTCCACATAAAGCGTTCCCTTTGTATCCGTGAACGGTTAGTCCTTTAACGCTCTCAGTATTGCCGTTGGTAGCGTTTGTGCTCATCGACAGAGCGAATTACTCACCGATATTCACGACTTCTTATTTCCTATCTCACACCGCCCTCAAGTCCTCACCCGCGCGGCCGAAACGTTGTCATACGATGTCTTACCCCTAATAAGAGTGCGCCCCCAAAAATGTCCCTTCGCAGCCTGTCCATCGCCCGCCGTGCGGGTCTGGGTTTTGCCTTGATCGCCCTGCTTGTGGCCCTGTTGGGGTTTTTTGCGCTCTCCAATATGGCGAGTATTCGCGCCAGTGCGGTGCAGGTGGAAAGAGGGCTGGTGCCCAAGATGCGGCTGGTGGCGGATATTCGCGAAATCATGCTGCGCATCCGGACGATTTCTTTGCGTATGGCGTTGGACCCCAACCCCGCGAGCCTCCCGCAGTACCGCAGCCAGATGGACACACGCAGCCAGGATCTGACGAAGAGGCTGACGGACCTGGACGCGGTGATCGACACACCGCAAGTCCGTGCGCTCTATGACCAGTTCCAGGTCTCGCTGCGTCAGTACCAGCAGGGCTTGGCGCAGTCGTTCGTGCTGGCCGACAAGCAGCAGGGCGCTGAACTCAACAAGCTGCTGCTGGTGGACATGAAAACCGTGGTCGACGGCTCCGGCGCGCAACTCAACGCACTCGCCGACTACTACAACGCCCAGGTCAACGAGCAGGGCCAGGCGGCCGAGTCGCAGTACAGCCGTTCACGCACCATGGTCTTCGGTTTCGTGATTCTGGCGGGCCTGAGTACGATAGCCCTGGCCTGGCTACTCACGCGCAGTATCGTGCGTCCGCTGGGGCAGGCTATGCGCGCGGCGGAAAACGTCGCACGGGGCGACTTGACCCAGACCGTGGAGGTCAGCGGAAACGACGAGGTGACGCGTTTGCTGGTGGCGCTGCACTCCATGCAGGGCAGCCTGCGCAGTACCCTGCAATTGATTCGCCAGTCGGCGGCACAAATGGCCGCTTCCGCCACCGACCTCAATGGCATTACCGACCAGAGCAGCCGCAGCCTGCAACAGCAGACGGCCGAAATCGAACAGGCGGCCACGGCGGTCAACGAGATGACCTCGGCTGCCGAAGAGGTGGCGCGCAATGCGATGTCCACCTCCGAGTCCACCCGCCTTTCCAATGAAACCGCGCGCGAAGGCCAGCACCGCGTCGGTGAAACGGTCAGCGCGATTCAGGCCCTGAGCAGCAATATCGGCGAGACCTCGACCCTGGTGCAGAGCCTGGCCGAGCAATCGCGGGATATCGGCAAGGTGCTTGATGTGATTCGCTCCATCGCCGAACAGACCAACCTGCTGGCCCTCAACGCCGCCATCGAAGCTGCGCGTGCCGGGGAGTCCGGCCGTGGTTTCGCGGTGGTGGCCGATGAAGTGCGTGCGCTGGCCCATCGCACCCAGCAATCGACCCTGGAAATCGACCAGATGGTGACGGCGATGCGCACCGGCTCCAATGATGCCTTGACGTCGATGCAGTCGAGCACCCAGCGTGCCGGCGACACCCTAACCCTGGCCGAAGGGGCAGGGGGCGCCTTGAGCCAGATCACCGACTCCATCGACCAGATCCACCAGCGCAACCTGGTGATCGCCAGCGCCGCCGAGGAGCAGGCGCAGGTGGCCAAGGAGGTCGACCGCAACATCGTGAATATTCGCGACTTGTCGGCACAGTCTTCGTCCGGTGCCGGGCGGATCAACGGTTCAAGCCAGGAGCTGGCGCGGTTGGCGGTTGCGCTCAATGAAGCGGTGGCGCGGTTTCAGGTGTAGGGCGCAAATGGGCAGCGGTGTCGATGGCGTCTCAACAGCGCCCATACGATAATCGCTGCACCTCGACCACCTGGCCCCTCCCGTGATCATCAACTTCGACCTCAACGACCTCCAAGCCTTCCGCGCCGTGGTAGACAAGGGCAGTTTTCGCGGCGCTGCCGAAGCCATCCGGATCTCGCAACCGGCGCTCAGTCGACGCATCGAAAAACTCGAAGCCGCGCTGGATGTGAAGCTGTTCGAGCGCACCACCCGCAGGGTCAGCCTGACCATGGTCGGTCGCGCGTTTCTGCCCCAGGTCGAGCGCATGCTCGACGATCTCGACATCGCCCTGATGGGCATCAGCAACGTCGCGTCCACGCGCATGGGCAATGTCACCATCGCCTGTGTGCCGTCGACCGCGTATTACTTCATGCCCCATGTGATCTCCGAATTTCACAAGCTGTATCCGAAAATTCGCCTGCGGGTGCTGGATGCCAGTGCTGGTGAGGTGTGCAAAGCGGTGGAAACCGGCGAGGCGGATTTCGGCGTGAGTTTCAGCGGCAGTCTGGCTGATGAAGTGGAGTTCGAATTGCTGCTGCAGGAGCGTTATGTGCTGGCTTGCCGGCGTGATCACCCGCTGGCCGAGCGCGACAGCGTCACCTGGACCGAGGCCTACGAACACGACTACATCACGGTGGATAAAACCTCGGGCAACCGCTTCCTGCTGGACCAGGCCCTGCGTGGCATACGCGTAAAAAAACCGAGTATCTGCGAGACGCACCACGTGACTACCATGATCGGGCTGGTGGAGGCCGGGCTGGGCGTGGCGATGGTGCCGTCGATTGCGATGCCGGCGTGCGAGCACCCGATTCTGGTGAGTGTGCCGCTGGTAGAGCCGCAGGTGATGCGCAACGTGGGCTTGATCAAGCGCGCGGGCGGACGTTGCCGCCCGCGGCGCTGGAGTTGGAGCGGTTGGTGCGGGAGATGCCGTTTCGGTCAGCGTGACACCGAGTCCAGGCCGGTGGATTGCACCGCCGGTTGGGCCTCGGGCGAGGCCAGGAACTGCAGCAGTTCCCGGGCCTGGGCCGGGTGTTCGGCGTTCACCGGAATACCCGCCGCAAAGCGCGTCACGGACTGCACGTCTTCAGGGATTTTGCCCACATAAGTCACGCCCGCTACCGGTAATAATTCCGCCACCTGTTGCAGGCCCACTTCGTAGTCACCCTTGGCGACCTGCTCGGCCACCGGCAGACGTTCGATCATGGTGCCTTTGGCGGGCATGCCAAGTTTCTTGAACAACTCTTTCTCGACATACACACCGCTGGCGCTGTCCGAGTACGCCACGGACTTGGCGTTGCTCAGCACCGCCTTCAACTCGGCATCGGTGCCGATCGCCGGTTTGGCTGCGCCTTCCTTCACCACCAGGCCGATGCGCGAGTCGGCCAGTTCCACACGGGACGCCGGGTCGACCTTGCCTTGTTTGATCAATTCATCCAGGGCATAACCGACCATGATCACCACGTCGGCGTGTTCGCCCCGAGCCAGGCGGTTGGGAATCGCTTCCGGCGCCTTGCCCATCGATGGGCCGAGGATGGTCTCCAGGGTGTCACCGCTGTGTTTGGCGTATTGCGGGCCGAGCAGTTTATAGGCCGCTGTGAAGCCGCCGGAAGTCATCACTTTGATTTCTTCGGCCTGGGCCGTCAGCGCCAGGGCGCCAAAAGCCAGGGCGGTCAGCGTCTTGAACAGCGCCTTCATCGCAGTGCCTCCTGCATCACTTGGCCACGGCTGTTGGCGCGGCGATACAGAGCCAGGGTCGAACACAGCGCGCACAGCGCGGCGAACATCATCCAGTAGGCCGGCGAGGCTTTGTCTTCGGTGATGTGGATAAACCAGGTGGAGATCGCCGGGGTAAAGCCACCGAACACGGCGGTCGCCAGGCTGTAGGCCAGGGAGAAGCCCGCCACGCGCACTTCCACCGGCATGATTTCGGTGAGGGCCGGGATCATGGCGCCGTTGTACATGCCATAGAGGAAGGAGAACCACAGCAGGGTTTCCAGCATGTGGGCGAAGCTCGGTGCATTGACCACGTAGGACAGTGCTGGATAAGCCGTGAGAACGGTTAGCACAGTCATGGCAACCAGTACCGGCTTACGGCCGAAGCGGTCGCTCAAGGTGCCGCCGATCGGCAGCCATACGAAGTTCGACACCGCCACCAACAGGGTCACCAGCAGGGCATCGGACGTGCTCAGTTGCAGCACGGTCTTGCCGAAGGTCGGTGCGTACACGGTGATCAGGTAAAACGCGGTGGTGGTCATTGCCACCATGAGCATGCCACCGATGACCATGGTCCAGTTTTTCACCAGGGTCGCCATGACTTCACGCATGGTGGGACGATGCTGACGCTTGGCGAATTCTTCGGTTTCCTGCAGGTTGCGCCGCAGCACGAAGATGAACGGGATAATCACGCAACCGATGGCGAACGGAATGCGCCAGCCCCAATCGGCCACCACGGCGGGTTCCATCCAGACGTTCAGGCCATAGCCCAGTGCGGCGGCGACCACGATGGAAATCTGCTGGCTGCCCGACTGCCAGCTGGTGTAGAAGCCTTTGCGGCCCGGAGTGGCCATTTCGGCGAGGTACACCGACACACCGCCCAGTTCCGCACCGGCTGAAAAGCCCTGCAACAGACGGCCCAACAGCACCAGCAGCGGGGCCCACAGGCCAATGGTGTGATAACCCGGCACCAGCACGATCAGCAGCGTGCCGCTGGCCATGATCGACAGGGTCACGATCAGCCCTTTGCGGCGACCGACGTCATCAATGTAGGCACCCAGAATCACCGCACCCAATGGACGCATCAGGAAGCCTGCGCCGAACACGGCGAAGGTCATCATTAATGACGCAAACTCATTAGCGGCGGGGAAGAACGCGGCAGCGATATAGGTGGCATAGAAGCCGAACAGAAAGAAGTCGAACTGTTCGAGGAAGTTGCCCGAAGTGACGCGGAAAACCGCACCCACTTTGGAGCGGGCAGAATCAGGCTGAGCAGGGCTAGTCATGTTGTTGTGTCTCCAGCGTTCTTTTTAAAGTGCTTGTTTCGCTTAAGACTACGGATAGTGGCTGACACATTTAGAAATGATAAGTGAAAGATTTGGATTTATTGATGCATGCAGATTATCAATCGCTGAAGCCGTTCACAGTCGTCGTTCTTGTTCGATGCCTGAGAGCGTGCCCCATTGATCGTGAAGGCACATAGACGCAGCCCGTCGGCCTTTCTACACTGCCGCTTGTCGTGGGTTAGGGGCAGGCGCCGATGAATCGCAATGAATTACGCAAGGCCGACATCAACCTGATGGTGGTTTTCGAAGCGCTGATGCTTGAGCGCAACGTGACCCGGGTGGCCGAGAAGCTGTTCCTGGGCCAGCCGACCATCAGTTCGGCGCTCAACCGTTTACGTACGCTGTTCAACGACCCGCTGTTTATTCGTGTCGGCCACCGCATGGAACCCACTGCACGGGCCGAAGAGATCATCCAGCACCTGTCGCCGGCGCTGGACTCGCTGTCGTCGGCCCTGAGCCTGACCCACGATTTCGACCCGTCCATCAGCACCATGACGTTTCGCATCGGCCTGTCCGACGATGTCGAGTTCGGCCTGCTGCCGCCGCTGTTGCGCGCGTTGCGCCAGGAGGCGCCGCAAGTGGTGTTCGTGGTGCAGCATGTGGACTACTGGCGTATCCCCGACCTGTTGGCCTCCGGCGATATCACCGTCGGCATCACCCAGACCCGTGGTCTGCCGGCGAATGCCAAGCGCAAGTTGCTGCGCCATATCCGCCCGCGCCTGTTGCGTGCCGATGCCTCGGATGCGCCGCTGACCCTCGATGAATACTGCTCACGCCCCCACGTGCTGGTGTCGCACACGGCCAACGTGTCGGGGTTCGCCGATGAGTGGCTGGCCGAGATCGGCCGCAAGCGCCACGTGGTGTTGTCGGTGCCGCAATACAGCGCGTTGCCCGCCTTGCTGGCCGGCACCGATCTGATCGCCAGCCTGCCGGACTACACCGCCGAAGCCATGGCGGTGTCGGGCAACCTGTTCTGTGAGCCATTCCCGTTCGAGACGCCGACCCTGGATTTATCCATGGTCTGGCTCAGCCATGTGGACACCGACCCGGCGGAGCGTTGGGTACGCTCGCGGCTGGAAGCGTTTATGAGTGATCGAAACCTGGTGGCAAAGGCCTGAGCTATTTATCCGTGGTATATGTAGGAACCGTCCTATAAAAACCTCGGAGCCCGCCATGCCACACCTGCACTTGGAATACACCGCCAACCTGACGCAACTGGACACCGACAAGGCCCTGTTGCGCTTGAACCATGCGTTGGTGGCCTCCGGTCAGTTCGGCGCCGAGTTCGACATCAAGAGCCGGGCCGTCCAGGTCGACAGCTTTCGCGTGGGCACCGGCCTCAACGAGCGTGGGTTTGTGGCGGCGCGCCTGGCCTTGCTCAGCGGGCGTTCGCCGCAGGTCAAACAGCAATTGTCGCAAAGCTTGCTCGCGGTGTTGCAGGACCTCGGCCCATGGCCCGAGGGCGTGCAGGTGCAACTGAGTGTCGAATTACGCGATATGGATCGCGATACCTATAGCAAGGCGGCAGTCGGGAGCTAGTAGCTGCAAGCTTCAAGTTAAGAGCGATGGGGGGCTGTGGCTTGCAGCTTGCAACTTGCAGCTTGCATCTACGGTCCCACACACCTTCACCACCTGTTCGCGAAACCAGGTATTGGCGCTGTCCTGCTCACTGGTTTCGTTCCACTGCATCTCCAGCGTGAACCCCGGTAGCCCGTTGGGCGCTTCGCAGTGGCCGAACACCGTCGTCGGCGCCAACAGCTTTTGCACTCGGCGGGGCAGGGTGACGATAAAGTCGGTGCCGGTGATCATCTTCAACGCCGCGCTGTAACTGTTGGCCCGGGCGATCACCTGGCGCTTGTGGGCATGGCGCGCCAGCCAGCCATCGATCATGTTGCTGTCCGAGGTCCACGGCGTGGGGAAGACGTGACGCCGTTCGACGAAGGATTGCAGGCTGAACGCCGGCTCCCGGGGCGCCGAGCGTTTGTCGAAGACGCACACCAGGTCGTCCTCCAGCAGCATCTGGGTCTTGAGGTCTTTGTGAGCGCGATGAAAGTGCGGGCCGAAACAGATCGCCAGGTCCAGGCGACCTTCGCGCAGATCGTCGACGGGGATGTCGGTTTCCAGCTTGTGCACATTGACGATCACTGGCAGGTCGGCGCGGTCGAAGTGCTTCAACAGGCGCGGCAGGACCAACTGTTCGAAGTATTCCGGGGCGCACACATTGAAGGTCACCGCCTTCTGGGTCGGGTCGAACGCCTGGCTGCCGGCGTGGCACAGGTTGATGCTTTCGAGGATCTTCTGCACATGGCCATACATACTGGTGGCCTTGTACGTCGGGCGCATGCCCGCGCGCGTGTTGATAAACAGCTCGTCTTCAAAGCTGGTACGCAGCTTCTTCAGGCTGTAGCTCACGGTGGACTGGCTGACGAACAGCGTCTCTGACACCTCGGTCACGCTGCTCTGGTCGTAGACGGCGATGAACACCATCAAGTCCTGCATATCGAGCTTTCTGAGCGAGTTACTGTTTAGCATCCATTCCATCCGTCAATCCGATGTACCGAACGCGGTACAAGCGCAAAAAGCTTAACGGAACGGACGTGCCAATAGAAAGCTCTGTAGGTCGTTTCTATGTTTTGTGTGGGACAAATACTGTTCGCAACACGACGTCAGTGGATGTGTCGCGCATAGTGCGTGGGATTGAAGCGCGTGACGATCAGCAACATCAGTACCACCACCGCCGTCAGCGACCACCAGGCCCACTCGAAGCTGCCCAACTGGTCGCGGATCATCCCGGCGATCAACGGTGACACGCCGGCGATCAGGTAGCCGATGCCTTGCACGAACGCGGTGAGGCCACCGGCGCGGCGCGGGTTATCCAGGTGGTCGAGGGACAGGATCAGGCTCATCGGAAACAGCCCGCCGATGCCCAGGCCGAGCAGGCACGGCCACACCAGGCTCAGGTGTTGCGGGCTGAGGATCAGGCCGCAGAAACCGGCGATGATCAGCACCAGCAACACCGCGACTACAGCGCGTTTATCCTGGCGTCGGTTGGCGATAGCTGGGGTGACCAGGCCGGACACGACTTCCATGGCCGTCAGGAAACCGAGCAGTAAACCGGCGCTTTGTTCGCTCCAGCCCAGTTCGACGTAGTACGGCGCCAGCCACGCCAGCACGCAGGTGTAGGACGCGGTACCCAGGCCAAAAAACACAGCCAGCAACCAGGCGCGGCGGTTGCCGAAAAAAGATTCCTGTGGGCCTGCGCTGGCTTGGGGCAATGGTGGCAATGTCGACCGCTGGGCGTACCAGAACACCAGCGCCAGCAAAGCCAGCACGGCCCAGAACGCCAGGCCGATGCGCCAACTGCCGGTCTGCACCTGCACGAAGGGCGCGAATGAAGCGGCCAACGCCGCCCCGCCCATGATCGCGGTGACGTACAGGCCCATGAACAGCGACACGTTGGCGCTGAAGCGTGACTTGATCATTGCCGGCATCAACGCCTGGATCAGCGCAATGCCGATACCCGCCGCGATGGCGCTGACAATCAACTCCAGCACCGAGTCGAGGAACAGCCGCGACAACGTCGCCAGGCCAATCACCCCCAGCGACAGCACAATGCTGCGGTGCTCGCCAAAACGCTTGGCCAGGCCCATGCCAAAAAACATCGCCAGCCCCATGGCCATCACCGGCAGCATGGTCAGCAACGCCGCGCTGCTGAAACTCAACGGCACATCAGCGCGAATCGACGATAACAACGGCCCCACGGCCGCCATCGATGGGCGCAGATTAAGGGCGACCAGCACCACGCTGATCATCAGCCAGACGGCGGTGGTGGGTTTTGCGTGAACGGTTTCCATGGGCGGGCCTTGAGTGAACAAGAGCGAATCAGGCCATGGGCGGGGCAGCTGGGCAAATGAGAAAGTCGTTGGGGCTATTGAAAAATTGCAGACACTGACACACCACAGAACGAAATGTGGAAGGGCTTGCCCCCGATGGCGGTGTGTCAGTCAAAGCTGCACTAACTGAACCACCGCTATCGGGAGCAAGCCCCTCCACAGGGATCAGTAAC
>NZ_JAFHKI010000053.1 GCF_016937615.1 Pseudomonas lactucae
CCCGATGGCAGCGATTCGATCCAAAGCCCTACTTGGCCCCACGCTCAATCGCAAACCCAGCCCAGGTCTGGCTCACCGGCATCAGCTCCAAGCGGTTGATATTCACATGCGCCGGCGTGTTCATGACCCAGAAGATCGTGTCGGCAATGTCCTGCGGCTGGATCGGCTCGGCACCGGCATAAGTGGCGTCATAGCGCGCCTGGTCACCCCCGAAGCGCACCAGCGAAAACTCGCTCTCGCACAGGCCCGGCTCGATGTTGGTCACGCGCACGCCGGTGCCTTGCAGGTCACACCGCAGGTTCAGCGAAAATTGCTTCACGAACGCCTTGGAGCCGCCATACACATGGCTGCCCGGGTACGGGTAGCTGCCGGCGATGGAACCCAGGTTGATGATGCCGGCGCCACGGCCATGGGCGATCAAGCGCGGCAGCAGCAAGTGGGTGGTGGTCAGCAGGCCCTTGATGTTGGTGTCGACCATGGTTTCCCAATCGTCGAGGCTGCACTTGGGCGCCGGGTCAGTGCCCACGGCCAGGCCGGCATTGTTGATCAGCCCGCGCAGGGTGGCGAACGACGGCGGCAGGTTGGCGATGGCCTCTTCCATGCCCTTGCGATCACGCACGTCCACCACCAGGCCATGCACTTCGGTCTGCTTGGAAAGCTCTTCAACCAGCGCATTCAAGCGTTCGGCGCGACGGCCGGTGAGCACCAGTTTCCAGCCGGCTTCGGCAAATCGACGGGCGCAGGCTTCGCCGAAACCTGAAGTGGCGCCAGTAATAAACAGCGTGTTGGACATGGTGTTCTCCTTGCGGGCATCGGGAAAAAAGTTGCCAGCAGAATGCCCTTACCCCGCCGTCGCGGCAACCGCTGTGCGCAGTTCTTTACGCCCGGCCGATCACTTTTTAACCATGCCAGGCAAAGCCTTATAAACCGTGGCGTGTAGCGATATGCACGCAGGTTATCCACAACTGCGCCCACAGTCTTTGGGGGCAAGTGCAAAACCACACAGGCCTCTATTCACAAGGCTTGCAGGCGATTTTAGAAAGTTTTTTGCTTGACCTTGGAGGGGGCGTATGTAGGCCCATCGATGGTGTGGAAATTCAGACGATGGCTCCAGGCCAGTCATTCCGGCCTCTGCGGCGGTCTTTCCAGAGTTTAGTCACAGACTTATCCACAGGCTGAACAGACATATTTCGTTCATATACCTGTGTCTTTAAACAGGTTGACAAACCCCTTGGGCGGTCGTGAAAAAGTCGCTGGTCAAAAAACAACCGTCGCGCTGCAAGCCACGGTTTCAAAGGCGTTCAGCCAGCTACTCCCACGTTACCCACAGCCGGTTCCACAGCGGATGGGGACAAGTCAAAACGGTGACAAAACAGGGATTTGCGGCGGCTATATGTCGCGCTTTAAGAGGTGGCTGGATTTGTTTTCCACAATTTCGAAAACACCACAAAACAAATGTGGGAGGGGCAAGCCCCTCCCACAGGGTTAATGCGACAAAACTTGAGATCAGTGACCGCCGAGGTAGGAGTTGCGCACTTCCTCGTTCACCAACAACTCCTTACCCGTACCTGTCAGGCGAATCTCGCCGTTGACCATCACATATGCCCGATCCGACAGGCGCAGCGCGTGGTTGGCGTTCTGTTCCACCAGGAAGATGGTCATGCCAGTGGATGCCAGTTCGCGCAGGGTGGAGAAGATCTGTTTCACCACGATCGGCGCCAATCCCAGGCTCGGTTCGTCCAGCAACAACAACTTGGGTCGGCTCATCAGCGCGCGGGCGATGGCGAGCATTTGCTGCTCGCCGCCGGACATGGTCATGGCGCGCTGGTTACGCCGTTCCTTGAGGCGCGGGAACAGCTCGAACATGCGCTGCATGTCATCAAAGGCAAACTTGTCGCCAATCGGGATGGTGCCCATCAGCAGGTTTTCCTCGACGGTCATGTCGGGGAACACCCGCCGCCCTTCCGGCGACTGCGCAATACCGTTGGAGGCGATGTAGTGGGACGACTTGTGGGTAATGTCGACGCCGTTGTAGATGATCTGCCCCGACTCGGCCCGCGGCTGGCCGAAGATCGACATCAGCAAGGTGGATTTGCCCGCGCCGTTGGAGCCGATCAGGCTAACGGTTTCGCCTTCGTTGATCTGCAGCGAGACTTTTTTCAGGGCCTGGATCGGGCCGTAGAACACGTCCAGGTCCCTGATTTCGAGGATAGGTGCACTCATACCAGCTCCTCCTCGTCCGCGCCCAGGTAGGCAGCGATCACTTTCGGGTCGTTGCGGATCGCGTCCGGCCCGCCTTCGGCGATCACGTTGCCGTGGTCCAGCACCACGATGTGGTCGGAGATACTCATTACCATGCCCATGTCGTGTTCGATCAGCACCACCGTGAGGTCGTGTTCGTCGCGCAGCAGGCGAATCATCGCGCTGAGGGCTTCGGTTTCCTGGGGGTTGAGGCCGGCAGCAGGCTCGTCGAGACAGATGATCTGCGGCCGCGTGCACATGGCGCGGGCGATTTCCAGGCGGCGCTGCTGGCCGTAGGAAAGCTCACCGGCCAGGCGGTTGGCGCAGTCCACCAGGTCGACCACTTCGAGCCAGTAGAACGCGCAGTCCAGCGCGTCGCTTTCGGCCTTGCGATAGCCCTTGGTGTTGAGAATGCCGGCCAGCATGTTGCGGTTGACCCACATGTGCTGGGCCACCAGCAGGTTTTCCAGCACCGACATTTCCTTGAACAGGCGAATGTTCTGGAACGTGCGCGCCAGGCCGGCGCGGTTGACCAGGTGGGTGCCGCCGAACATCTTGTAGTACACGCGGCTGAGAAAGCTTTTCGGCGACACGAAGTCGGTGGCCCGGAAGCGTTCGCCAAGCAGTTGGATCACATTGGTCTGCTTGCCGCGCACGTTGAGTTCGATCTTGCCGCCACTGGCTTTGTAGAAGCCGGTAAGGCAGTTGAATACGGTGGTCTTGCCGGCGCCGTTGGGGCCGATCAGGGCGAAGATCGAGTTGCGTTCGACCTTCAGGCTCACATCGCTCAGGGCCTTGATGCCACCGAAGTGCATCATTAGGTGTTCCACGGACAGCACGATTTCCTTGCTCATGGTGCCACTCCTTTACGCGGCGTCACCCCGGTCCGGCTGATCCGTATCAGGCCGCGTGGCCGCCAGATCATCATCACCACCATCAGCACGCCAAACAGCAGCACACGGTATTCGGAGAAACTGCGCAGCAGTTCCGGCGCCACGGTCAACACGAACGCGGCGATCACCACACCCACCGTCGAGCCCATGCCGCCCAGCACCACGATGGCCAGGATCAACGCCGACTCGAAGAAGGTGAATGACGACGGGTTGACGAAACCCTGGTAGCTGGCAAAGAACACCCCGGCCAAACCGGCGGTGGAGGCACCGATGGTGAACGCCGAGAGCTTGACCAGTACGTGGTTCAGGCCCATGGAACGGCAGGCGATTTCATCTTCACGCAGGGCTTCCCAGGCGCGACCGACCGGCATGCGGGTCAGGCGGTGCTTGATGTACAGCACGGCCAGCACCACCAGGAACAGCACGATATAGATGAACATGAACTTGATGTTGGGGTTGTAATCGATACCGAAGAACTCATGGAACGGAATGCCACCATCCTTGGCACGCTTGCCGAACTCAAGCCCGAGGAAGGTCGGCGAGGGCACCGGCATACCGTTCGGTCCGCCGGTGAACGACAGCCAGTTGTTGAGCACCAGGCGGATGATTTCACCGAAGCCCAGGGTCACGATGGCCAGGTAGTCACCGTGCATTCGCAATACCGGGAACCCGAGTATGCACCCCGCCAGCGCCGCCGCGATGGCCGCCAATGGCAGCACCGTCCAGAAGCCCAGGCCCAGATATTGGTAGCCCAGCGCCAGGCCATAGGCGCCGATGGCATAGAACGCCACGTAACCCAGGTCGAGCAGGCCCGCCAGGCCGACCACGATGTTCAGGCCCAGGCCCAGCAGTACGTAGATCAGGCCGAGAATGACCACGGTGAGCAGGTACTTGTTGGCGAAGATCGGAAACACGATGGCGATCACGATCAGCGCCGGGATGATCCAGCGCAGCCGCGACTTGTAGTCCGGTGCCAGCACGTGCACGCCGGAGCCACTGCTCTCGAAGCCCTGCAGGATCTTCACGCCCTTGGGGGTTTGCAGGAACAGGCTCATGGCAAAGCGGCCGACCATCACGATGGCGACCAGCAGGCCCACGCGGGCCGGTTCCAGGTTGAAGCTGTAGCCGTCGAGGACCACGCCGACGATCGGACCGAACACGATCAACGAAATCAGCCCGGCAAGGATCGTATCGACGACACTTTTCTTGATATCGATAGGTTTGGCAGCAGACATGTTTTACACCTTCGCCACGAGTGGGCGACCAAGCAGGCCCTGGGGACGGAAAATCAGAATCACCACCAACAGGGAGAAACTGAACACGTCTTTGTAGTCAGAGTTGATCAACCCCGAGAACAACGACTCGGAGATACCGAGGATAATCCCGCCCAACATCGCCCCAGGCAGGGAGCCGATGCCGCCGAGTACCGCTGCGGTAAATGCCTTGATGCCGATGATGAAGCCGGCATAGAAGTCGAAGGTGCCGTAGTTGAGAGTGATCAGCACGCCGGCCAACGCGGCCATGGCGGCACCGATGACAAACACATAGGAAATCACGCGGTCGGTGTTGATCCCCAGGATCGAAGCCATCTTGCGGTCTTGCTGGGTGGCGCGGCACATGCGGCCGAGCTTGGTGTACTTGATGACATAGGTGAGCAACGCCATGCCGGCGAACGCCGCCACGAGGATGAACACCTTGGTGTAGGTGAGCTGGACGAACCCGCTGCCGATATCGACACGCCAGGCCCCGGCCAGCAGGGTCGGGATGCCTTGTTGCTTGGCGCCCTGGGCGATCTGCGCGTAGTTCTGCAGAATCAGCGAGATACCGATGGCGCTGATCAGCGGTGCCAGTCGGGTGGAGTTGCGCAGCGGTTTGTAGGCGACCCGTTCAATCACCCAACCGTACACGCCGGTGACGACCACGGTGAAGATCAGGGTGCCGAGTATGAGCAGCGGGAAGGATTCGATGCCGAAGTAAGCCAGCAGTGCCAGACTGATCGCCGCGAGGTAAGCGGAAATCATATAAACCTCGCCGTGGGCGAAGTTGATCATGCCAATGATGCCATAGACCATTGTGTAGCCGATGGCGATCAGGCCATAGACCGACCCGAGGGTCAGGCCGTTGACCAGTTGCTGCAGGAAAATACCATCCATAACGCAATCTCACGCGGTGAGCACCTGCACACCGGTGGGTGTGCGGCGCTTCTGGAGGAAAAGACAGATCTTGATAACAACACGGTCTCCTGTGG
>NZ_JAFHKI010000054.1 GCF_016937615.1 Pseudomonas lactucae
TTGGTAGCTTTTCTTCTCCGAAGAGAAAATCGGACGACCGGCTGCGCTCGCATCTGGGCCGTTGGTGCCGATCAGGCCACTTTGTGCCTGGTAAACACGTTCGCCACCGTTATCGAACAACTGGAATGGAATTTCCGGGTGATCCTGACGACGCGGATACAGCGGCAGTGTCAGCTTGGCAACATCGCCACCTTGCGGGTCGATAGCCAGGTCCAACACATCCGTTTTGATCTGAATGAGGTCGGTGCTTGTGGCAACTGCCACTTCGGCAGGTGCTTTTGTTTCGCCCGCTGCGCGTGGAATGTCATCACTGGCGGCAGTATTGGTGCCACTCGCTGCATCGGGTAGCCCCGTTGGAACAGCATTGGCAGCAACATTCTGAGTCGGCAGGGCAGCCTGGCCGTAGTCCTGGTTCCATTTAAGGACCATGACGTAGGACACGATTGCCAGGGCGACGATCAGGATCGTGCGTTTAATATCCATGATTACTCGGCCATCGAAGAAGAACGGGAGGTAGGGATAGGCGGAACCGGGTCATAACCACCGGGATTCCACGGATGACAGCGACCTAAACGACGAAAGGTCAGCCAGCCACCGCGTAGAAGACCATGATTTTCTATGGCTTCTAACGCGTAGCAGGAACAACTGGGGTAGAAACGACAGTGGTTGGCCATCAGAGGACTAATGGCATAGCGATAAAACTGGATCGGAACGAGCGCCAGTTTACGCATCAAGGCTGTCTACCCCTACAGTTTCGGTGCTGACTGCTGGTGTTGGCTTGTGGGTACGCGCCAAACGTTTCCAGAGCTTGCCGAAATGCTGAATCAATTCGGGGTTTTCTACATCACCCAAGCCTTTGCGCGCGACGATAACAATATCCCAACCAACCAGAGTGTCCTGGTGGAGGCGAAACGATTCGCGCATCAGACGCTTGAGGCGATTGCGCTCAACGGAGAGCTTTACGCTCTTCTTGCCGATCACCAACCCGAGACGGGGATGATCAAGATCGTTGTTACGCGCAAGGAGCAGGAGATTTTTCCCCGGAACCTTGCCGGTGGGGGAGTCAAAGACTGCCTTGAAATGCCGGGGGGTTAGCAGACGCTTTTCCCGACTGAAGTCCTGACTCACCACCAGTACCGGATTATCAAACTGCCAGACGCGCACGACCTTTGGCGCGACGACGCGACAGGACAGCACGGCCGTTCTTGGTAGCCATGCGAGCACGGAAGCCGTGGGTGCGGGCGCGTTTGATGGTGCTTGGTTGGAAAGTACGTTTCATGGCGTTGTTACCTGGTTCGTCCACAACGGGCCGGAATGGCCCCCGTTTTAAGAGACCGGCGATTCTAGAGAAAGCAAGCCTCTAGGTCAATTTCCAACCAGCTTTTCCTTCTAATTAGATATTCATGGGCAACGCGGCCTTTTCCACCCGCTCGGCTTCCAAGGGCAATGCCATAGATATAAAAATAAAGAAGGAAGTTATTTAAAGCTTTTCTGTAAAGCTTATAAAAGCTAGGCAGGCCATCCTCTGTGGATAAGTGCCTTTAGGCCATATTCCACGTGATGTACAGAGAATGACAACACGGGGGAGAAACGGTGGCCTGCCTGTGCTGCGCTGTCGGATAAGCTGTGCATGGAAAGGGTTGTTATCCACAGGCCGGTTACCCACAGACTTTCGACCCCACTTGTACAACGAGCTTAGGCACGCTTATCCACAGAGCTTATGCACAGACCATTGGTCGCCTTTTTTTAGCATAAGACGTTGATTTTGGCTGGCCCGTGAGCAAGCTACATGTGGATAAGTGGACGGCTGGCCGCTACAATGGCGGCTGTTTTTGCCTCACCGGCTTTCAACTTAGGGGATATCCGTGTCAGTGGAACTTTGGCAGCAGTGCGTGGAGCTTTTGCGCGATGAGCTGCCTGCCCAGCAATTCAACACCTGGATCCGTCCGCTACAGGTCGAAGCCGAAGGCGACGAGTTGCGTGTCTACGCACCCAATCGTTTTGTTCTCGACTGGGTCAACGAGAAGTACCTGGGCCGCGTTCTCGAATTGCTCGATGAACACGGCAACGGTCTCGCGCCCGCGCTCTCCTTATTAATAGGCAGCAAACGCAGTTCCGCACCTCGTGCCGCGCCGAATGCGCCATTGGCCGCCGCCGCTTCGCAAGCCCAGGCTGCAGCCGCGCCGCCCGCTGCTGCTCCCGCACCGGCACCTGCGCGTTCCAAGTCCTCTGCGCCAAAAAATGCCCCAGAGAACGAAGAGCCCTCCCGCGACAGCTTCGACCCGATGGCGGGCGCCAGCTCCCAACAAGCACCGGTGCGCGCCGAACAGCGCACCGTACAGGTCGAAGGTGCGCTCAAGCACACCAGTTATCTGAATCGCACCTTTACCTTCGAGAACTTCGTCGAAGGTAAATCCAACCAGTTGGCCCGTGCGGCCGCCTGGCAAGTCGCCGATAACCCCAAGCACGGTTACAACCCGCTCTTCCTTTATGGTGGCGTCGGCTTGGGTAAGACGCACTTGATGCATGCTGTGGGTAACCACCTGCTAAAGAAGAATCCGAATGCGAAGGTCGTGTACCTGCACTCCGAGCGCTTCGTGGCAGACATGGTCAAGGCCTTGCAGCTCAACGCCATCAACGAGTTCAAGCGGTTCTACCGCTCCGTGGATGCCTTGCTGATCGATGACATCCAATTCTTCGCCCGCAAGGAACGTTCCCAGGAAGAGTTTTTCCACACCTTCAACGCCTTGCTCGAAGGTGGCCAGCAGGTCATCTTGACCAGCGACCGCTATCCGAAGGAAATCGAAGGCCTGGAAGAACGCTTGAAATCCCGCTTCGGCTGGGGCCTGACCGTTGCTGTAGAGCCACCGGAGCTGGAAACCCGCGTCGCGATCCTGATGAAAAAGGCCGATCAGGCCAAGGTCGACCTGCCCCACGACGCGGCGTTTTTTATCGCCCAGCGCATTCGTTCCAACGTGCGTGAACTGGAGGGTGCGCTCAAGCGGGTCATCGCGCACTCGCACTTCATGGGCCGTGATATCACCATCGAGTTGATTCGCGAATCCCTGAAAGACTTGTTGGCACTGCAGGACAAACTGGTGAGTGTGGATAACATCCAGCGCACCGTGGCCGAGTACTACAAGATCAAGATTTCCGACCTGCTGTCCAAGCGCCGCTCGCGCTCGGTCGCACGCCCGCGTCAGGTGGCCATGGCCCTCTCCAAGGAGCTGACCAACCATAGTCTGCCGGAAATCGGTGATGTATTTGGCGGTCGCGACCACACCACGGTCTTGCACGCATGCCGCAAAATCAACGAACTTAAGGAATCCGACGCGGATATTCGCGAGGACTACAAGAACCTGCTGCGTACACTGACTACGTGATGACACCAGCGCAGCTTATTAAGGCAAGGGACTAGACCATGCACTTCACCATTCAACGCGAAGCCCTGTTGAAACCCCTGCAACTGGTCGCAGGCGTCGTCGAGCGCCGACAGACCTTGCCGGTGCTTTCCAACGTATTACTGGTTGTAGAAGGCCAGCAGTTGTCCCTGACCGGTACCGACCTTGAAGTCGAACTGGTTGGTCGTGTACAGCTGGAAGAGCCTGCCGAGCCGGGCGAGATCACGGTACCGGCGCGCAAGCTGATGGACATCTGCAAGAGCCTGCCGAACGACGCGCTGATCGACATCAAGGTTGATGAGCAGAAGTTGGTGGTGAAGGCCGGCCGTAGTCGTTTCACCTTGTCGACACTGCCGGCCAATGATTTCCCGACGGTAGAAGAAGGCCCTGGCTCGCTGACCTGCAGCCTGGAGCAAAGCAAATTGCGCCGTTTGATCGAGCGCACCAGTTTCGCCATGGCCCAGCAGGACGTGCGTTACTACCTCAACGGTATGCTGCTGGAAGTGTCCGAGGGCATCATCCGCGCTGTAGCAACCGACGGTCACCGTCTGGCGATGTGCTCGATGCGCGCCGATATCGGCCAGCCGGACCGTCACCAGGTGATCGTGCCGCGCAAAGGTATCCTTGAACTGGCGCGCCTGCTGACCGAGCCGGACGGCAATGTCAGTATCGTGTTGGGCCAGCATCATATTCGCGCGACCACCGGTGAATTTACCTTCACTTCCAAACTGGTCGACGGCAAGTTCCCGGATTACGAGCGCGTGTTGCCAAAAGGCGGCGATAAGCTGGTACTTGGCGATCGCCAGGCGCTGCGTGAAGCGTTCAGCCGTACGGCGATTCTGTCCAACGAAAAGTACCGGGGTATCCGCCTGCAACTGGCCAATGGTCAGCTGAAAATCCAGGCCAATAACCCGGAACAGGAAGAGGCAGAAGAAGAAATCAGCGTTGATTACAACGGCGGCTCGTTGGAAATCGGCTTTAACGTCAGCTACCTGCTCGATGTACTGGGTGTGATGACCACCGAACAGGTTCGCCTGATTCTGTCGGACTCCAACAGCAGCGCCCTGGTGCAGGAATCCGATAACGACGACTCGGCTTACGTTGTCATGCCGATGCGCCTGTAATCATGCTCAGCAGAAGCTAGATGTCCCTCAGTCGCGTCTCGGTCACCGCGGTGCGCAATCTGCACCCGGTGACCTTCTCTCCCTCTCCCCGCATCAATATCCTCCACGGCGCCAATGGCAGTGGCAAAACCAGCGTGCTGGAAGCCATTCACTTGCTGGGGCTCGCTCGTTCCTTCCGCAGTGCGCGCCTGTTGCCGGTTATCCAGTACGAACAACTGGCAGCCACGGTATTCGGCCAGGTTGAATTGGCGGAAGGTGGGCACAGCAATCTAGGGATATCCCGTGATCGCGGCGGTGAGTTTCAAATTCGTATCGACGGACAAAATGCTCGCAGTGCTGCGCAGCTGGCGGAAATCCTTCCGCTGCAATTGATCAACCCTGACAGTTTTCGCCTGTTGGAAGGGGCACCGAAAATCCGCAGGCAATTCCTCGATTGGGGAGTGTTCCACGTGGAACCACGGTTCATGGCCACTTGGCAGCGCCTGCAGAAGGCCCTGCGGCAGCGGAACTCATGGCTTCGACATGGTACACTTGACGCCGCTTCGCAAGCGGCCTGGGACCGGGAACTGTGCCTGGCCAGCGACGAAATAGATGAATACCGCCGCGCCTATATCAAAGCCTTGAAACCAGTCTTTGAACAGACCTTGAGCGAGTTGCTGGATCTCGAGGGACTGACCCTGAGCTATTACCGTGGTTGGGACAAAGATCGTGAACTGAGTGCGGTACTTGCCACCTCTTTGCAGCGGGATCAGCAAATTGGTCATACCCAGGCAGGCCCCCAACGGGCTGATTTGCGTCTTAGGTTAGGCGCTCATAACGCCGCGGATATCTTGTCCCGTGGCCAGCAGAAGTTGGTGGTGTGCGCATTGCGTATCGCCCAAGGCCACTTGGTTAGCCAAGCTCGACGTGGTCAGTGTATTTATCTGGTGGATGACTTGCCGTCCGAACTCGACGAGCAACACCGCCGCGCGCTATGCCGCTTGTTGGAAGACTTACGCTGCCAGGTGTTTATCACCTGTGTAGACCACGAATTATTGAGGGAAGGCTGGCAGACGGAAACGCCAGTCGCTTTGTTCCACGTGGAACAAGGCCGTATCACCCAGACCCACGACCATCGGGAGTGAAGGCATGAGCGAAGAAAACACGTACGACTCGACCAGCATTAAAGTGCTGAAAGGTTTGGATGCCGTACGCAAACGTCCCGGTATGTACATTGGCGACACTGATGACGGTAGCGGTCTGCACCACATGGTGTTCGAGGTGGTCGACAACTCCATCGACGAAGCTTTGGCCGGTCACTGCGACGACATCAGCATCATCATCCACCCGGACGAATCCATTACCGTGCGTGACAACGGTCGTGGCATCCCGGTAGACGTACACAAAGAAGAAGGCGTTTCGGCGGCAGAGGTCATCATGACCGTGCTCCACGCTGGCGGTAAGTTCGACGACAACTCCTATAAAGTCTCCGGCGGTTTGCACGGTGTCGGTGTGTCGGTGGTGAACGCGCTGTCCGAAGAGCTGATCCTGACCGTTCGCCGTAGCGGCAAGATCTGGGAACAGACCTATGTCCACGGTGTTCCACAAGAACCGATGAAAATTGTCGGTGACAGTGAAACCACCGGCACCCAGATCCACTTCAAACCATCGGCCGATACCTTCAAGAATATCCACTTCAGCTGGGACATCCTGGCCAAGCGTATTCGTGAACTGTCTTTCCTTAACTCCGGTGTGGGAATCGTCCTCAAGGACGAGCGCAGCGGCAAGGAAGAGCTGTTCAAGTACGAAGGCGGTCTGCGTGCGTTCGTTGAATACCTGAACACCAACAAGACTGCGGTCAACCAGGTCTTCCACTTCAACATCCAGCGTGAAGATGGCATCGGCGTAGAAATCGCTCTGCAGTGGAACGACAGCTTCAACGAGAACCTGTTGTGCTTCACCAACAATATTCCACAGCGCGACGGCGGTACTCACTTGGTGGGTTTCCGTTCCGCACTGACGCGTAACCTGAACACCTACATCGAAGCCGAAGGTCTGGCCAAGAAGCATAAAGTCGCCACCACCGGTGACGATGCGCGTGAAGGCCTGACTGCGATCATCTCGGTGAAAGTGCCGGACCCTAAGTTCAGCTCCCAGACCAAAGACAAGCTGGTGTCTTCCGAAGTGAAGACCGCCGTGGAACAGGAGATGGGCAAATACTTCTCCGACTTCCTGCTGGAAAACCCGAACGAAGCCAAGCTGGTTGTCGGCAAGATGATCGACGCCGCACGTGCCCGTGAAGCCGCGCGAAAAGCCCGTGAGATGACCCGCCGTAAAGGCGCGCTGGACATCGCCGGCCTGCCGGGCAAATTGGCTGACTGTCAGGAAAAGGACCCTGCCCTTTCCGAACTGTACTTGGTGGAAGGTGACTCTGCTGGCGGTTCCGCCAAGCAGGGTCGCAACCGACGCACCCAGGCTATCCTGCCGTTGAAGGGTAAGATCCTCAACGTTGAGAAAGCCCGTTTCGACAAGATGATTTCCTCCCAGGAAGTCGGCACCTTGATCACGGCGTTGGGCTGCGGTATTGGCCGTGACGAGTACAACATCGACAAGCTGCGCTACCACAACATCATCATCATGACCGATGCTGACGTCGATGGTTCGCACATCCGTACCTTGCTGCTGACCTTCTTCTTCCGTCAGTTGCCGGAGCTGATCGAGCGCGGCTACATCTACATTGCCCAGCCGCCGTTGTACAAAGTGAAAAAGGGCAAGCAAGAGCAATACATCAAAGACGACGACGCCATGGAAGAGTACATGACGCAGTCGGCCCTGGAAGATGCCAGCCTGCACTTGAACGACGAAGCCCCAGGTATCTCCGGCGAATCGCTGGAGCGGTTGGTCAACGATTTCCGCATGGTAATGAAGACCCTCAAGCGTTTGTCGCGCCTGTACCCGCAGGAGCTGACCGAGCACTTCATCTATCTGCCGGCCGTGAGCCTGGAACAACTGGGTGATCACGCTCACATGCAGGATTGGTTGGCACAGTACGAAGTACGTCTGCGCACCGTCGAAAAGTCTGGTCTGGTTTACAAAGCCAGCCTGCGTGAAGACCGTGAACGTAACGTCTGGCTGCCAGAGGTCGAACTGATCTCCCACGGCCTGTCGAACTATGTCACTTTCAATCGTGACTTCTTCGGCAGTAACGACTACAAGACCGTGGTGACCTTGGGCGCACAACTGAGCACTCTGTTGGACGACGGCGCTTATATTCAACGTGGCGAACGCAAGAAGCAGGTCAAGGAATTCAAGGAAGCCCTCGACTGGCTTATGGCTGAAAGCACTAAGCGTCACACGATTCAACGATACAAAGGTCTGGGGGAAATGAACCCGGATCAATTGTGGGAAACCACCATGGACCCGGCCCAGCGCCGTATGCTGCGCGTGACCATCGAAGACGCCATTGGCGCAGACCAGATTTTCAACACCCTGATGGGTGATGCGGTCGAGCCTCGTCGTGACTTCATCGAGAGTAACGCCTTGGCGGTGTCCAACCTGGATTTCTGATCCAGGTGTAGGCGGGCAAAGTTATTTGTCCTTTCGGACAAAGATAAGCTGTTCGGCCAAAATTAAGCGCTCACTGCCCCGCTGAAAAAACCTCGGTCGACTGAAAGGTCTGCCGGGGTTTTGTCTTTAGAGGGGGATTGATTTTTCGGGCTTCAGAGGGCGTCGACTTGTACAATCCAACACCCTCAACCTTCTAATATGTCCGAGTGCTATGGCTGCGATTGCCGTGTACTGGGACGTCACGCATCCTATAGGGACTGATTACCCATGGCCGACAAGCTGTCACTCGAAACGCTGGAGTCTTGGCTCTGGGAGTCCGCGAACATCCTGCGCGGCTCCATCGACTCCTCTGACTTTAAGAACTACATCTTCGGTCTCCTTTTCCTCAAACGTTACAACGACGTATTCGAAGAGCGTGTCGCCAAGCTAATGAAGGACGAAAGCCTTAGTTATGGCGATGCCCATGAAGAAATCGAGGACAAATGGGGCACCTTCCCTATAAGTGCTCGCTGGTTTGATCTGATCTCGCGCACTGAGAACATTGGTGAGGCGTTGGATAAGGCCTTCGCAACCATTGAAGCGAATAACCCCGAACTGCAATACGTACTGACCGCCACTCAGTACGGTGACAAGCGGGTATTGTCGGATGCCACTTTGCAGCGACTGCTACGTCACTTCAACCAATACAAGCTGGGCAATAACGACCTGTACAAGGCCGATATGCTTGGTGATGCCTACGAATACCTGATCAAGCAATTTGCTGACGATGCAGGGAAGAAAGGTGGTGAGTTTTATACGCCCAAGGCTGTAGTAGAACTGGTGGTTAAGCTGATCAATCCACAGCCGGGGCACAGTGTCTATGACCCAACCTGCGGCAGTGGCGGCATGTTGGTAGAAAGCGCCCACCATGTGTCCCGTTTGCCCAACGGTACGCTGATGGGTAAACCCAATGTGCTGCTCTTCGGGCAGGAGAAAAACCTGGGCACTTGGGCCATCGCTAAGCTCAATCTTTATCTACACAACATGCATGCAGCTATTGAGCGCGGCGACACTTTGGTCGAGCCCAAGCACCTTGAGGGCGATTACCTGAAGACCTTTGACCGGGTGATTGCCAATCCCCCCTTCTCCGCCAAGTCCTGGTGGACGCCGCTGGAACTGAGTACCGAAAACGAGCAGGAAATCGGAAAGAAGCCCAAAGCGCCCAACTACAAGCAAGTTAATGACCCTTTTGGGCGACTGTTGTACGGCATACCGCCACGGAGTTATGGTGACCTCGCCTTCGCTCAGCACATGCTGGCCAGCCTAAAGGCTGATGGCCGTATGGGTGTTATCCTGCCCCATGGCGTACTGTTCCGCAGTGGTGAAGAAGGCAAGATTCGTGAAGGGCTGCTGTTTGGCTCTGACGCCGCCAGTGGCAACCAGCCGGGCGACCTCATTGAAGCCATAGTTGGCCTGCCCTCGGCTCTGTTCTACAACACAGGTATCCCGGCCTGTGTACTGATATTGAACAAGCAGAAACCCGTTGCCCTGAAGGGCAAGGTCATCATCATTGATGCCAGTCGTGGCTACCTCGAAGGTAAAGCCCAGAACAGCCTGCGCATTGAAGACATCACGCGTATCGTCAGTGCCCACAGGGATGCGTTCGAACAGCAGATGGAGATAGATAACTACTGTCGCGTGGTGTCGCTGGCGGAAATCCGCAGCTACGAATGCAACCTCAATATTGCCCGCTATATCGATAACGGTGAGACTGAAGAAATTGTGAACTTGGCCGCCACCTTGGAGCAACTGGCGGTGCTGGCCGAGGAAGATGCGCAGGTTGATGCACGACTGAATGGTTATTTGGCTGAGTTGGGGTTGCTGGAGACAGACGCATGAGGGATTGTGGCAATTCGGTATGTAAGGAAACAGCGATTGGGCGCATACCCTCAGAATGGTCTGTCGAACGAGTAGAAGTGCTTGCTGCCGTTGATTCTGAATCATTGTCAAACAAGACGACCGCAGACTTCTCGTTTCGCTACATTAGCCTTGGTGACGTTGATTCTGGAAAGTTAATCAATGGAAACACCAATATAACTTTCTCGGAGGCTCCCTCGCGAGCACGGCGAATAGTGAAATCGGGGGACATCCTGTTTGCCACCGTCCGCCCGAACTTAAAGGGGCATTACTTTGCTCGTCGAGTGGATGGAAACGTAATTGCCTCAACAGGGTTTTCTGTGGTTCGTGCAAGGGCCGAAATTGCCTCTTCCGACTTTTTGTACCACTCGCTTTTATCTGGAATTGTAGATGCACAAATCGAAAAGCTCACAGTTGGCTCCAACTATCCTGCCATCAACTCGGCTGATGTAAAGGGATTACTGATTTCAGCCCCGCCACTCCCCGAGCAACAAAAAATCTCAGCCATACTCACGGCCGTGGATGATAAGCTGGATGTGATTGCCCGCCAGATTGAAGCCACTAAAAACTTTAAACTGGGTCTGATGCAAACGCTGTTCAGCCGTGGGGTGGGCACCCAAGACGTTACTGGTCGCTGGGTGCCGCGTACCGAATTCAAGGACAGTGTGCTGGGGGAGATTCCAGCTGAGTGGCAGGTTGTACAGATTCAGGCGGTCAGTGAAGTTATTCGCGGTGCTAGCCCACGCCCTCAAGGTGATCCTAGATATTATGGGGGAGATGTGCCGAGGCTGATGGGGGCAGATGTTACCCGTGATGGAAAGTGGGTAATTCCGAAAATAGACTTTTTAACTGAGGAAGGTGCAAAGCGTAGTCGCCCATGTCCTAAAGGAACTCTTACGATAATTTGCTCTGGTGACGTTGGAGTTCCTTCATTTCTGGCTGTTGACGCTTGCATACATGATGGATTTCTAGCGCTAATTAACATTGATGAGTCGCAGGCAAACAAGGATTACCTGTATCACATCATCTACTCAGTTAAGCAAAGATTTTATACATCTGCTACGCATGGAGGAGTCTTTACAAATCTTACAACGGGAATATTGAAAGAATTTTTGGTTCCTCTTCCGACGTTAGTAGAGCAACAAAAAATTGCGTCAATATTGGACGTTGCGGACGAAAAAATTTCAGCTGTATTAAGAAAGCGGGAGTATTACCAAAGCCTTAAACGTGGTCTGATGCAGAAGCTGCTAACCGGCGAATGGCGCGTAAAGTTAGATAACCCTGCCGGCACAGTCTGAGTCGCATTTCATGGACGAGGTTCCTACCCTGTTCTCGGATCCTATGCCTGATCTGCAATACACCGTGCAGCGCAAGCTTGGGCGCTGTATGTTGCAGTCGCAGCAGTACGAACGGTGCTCAAGGCCATGGTGGCCAATAGCGAGCTGAGTGGCCCCCTGTTTCAACGATATTGGGCTGGGGGGCGCCTTACACTAGCCCCGCAGGGGGATTACCGTCTGCTTGCGTGAGGTGGAAACCAAGCTGGATCAGGCGGGTGGTGGAAGCCTCTTTTGGAAGCCATTTGTTGGATTGCAGAGTCCTATCCAGAGCAGACGCCAAAGCACTATGGCTGTGGTAATTGGCGTCTTGTCATACATGAGTAGTTTGAAGTTCGCAAGCAACGCCAAACCGTTGATAGCCTTACAGTGGTTTGATATCAAAGTCGTTCGGGGGAAACCTCCAAGGAGCAGGAGTAAGCAATGAGCCAGTCACCAGAGAAACTCGGCGTTGAGTTGCCCGCTATCAATTGGCTGATCAAGCTGGGCTATACCCATCTGCCCGGTAACCAGGTGCAGGTTGAGCATCGTCACTTGGCACCGGTACTGGACAATGTGCTGCAGGCCAGGCTGGTGACCCTTAACCCATGGCTTACGAGTGCGCCCGGTGGCATCAGTACCGCATTGATTGAGCTACGTAAACGCGTCAGCGATAAGCTGTTGCCCGCTAACAAGGCGTTCTGGGAACAGGTGGTGCACCGTTCGGACATCCAGGTGAAGGACGTTGAAGGCAAGCCGCGCAGCGTGTGTTTCTTCGACGCCAGTAACGCAGCTAACAACGACTTCCATGTGGTTGATCAGTACGTTGGACGCAATGCTGATGGAGATATCTTCCGCCCCGATCTGCTGCTGTTTGTGAATGGCCTGCCACTGGCCATTATTGAATGCAAAGCCAGCCATCACCGCCTGGATGAAGCTTTGGGCCAACTGGATGGCTACCAAAGCACATTTCCAACACAGTTTGTATTCAACCAGGTATGCGTTGGACTTAATCGGCGTGAAGGGCTGTATGGTGCGATCCTTACAAAGCCTGCATATTACGCTCGCTATCGGTTGCAGACGCAGGAGACAGCCGCTGTTGCTGCCTTGTTAGGCGACGCTCCAAGTGAGCAGGAAAGCGTGCTGTGGGCATTGTTCGAGCCAAGCCGATTCCTGCAACTAATCACACATCTTGTGCTGTTCGAAACCCGCGACGGCAAGACCGTGAAGAAGCTACCGCGCTATCAGCAATGGCGGGCCGTACGCAAAACGGTGGATCGCCTATGTGCGCCCAAACCCACAGGCGGCGTTGTCTGGCATACCCAGGGTAGCGGCAAGTCGCTGACTATGGCCCTGCTTGCGCGCATGCTGCGTGCCGATAGCACGGGTTTGAACAATCCAACCGTGTTGGTATTGACCGACCGCAAAGACCTCGATAAGCAGATATTCGATACCTTCCATGCGGTGGGCATTAATGCCATTCAGGCTGTGTCGGTTGATGGCTTGCTGAAGATGCTGTCCAACGACTACGGTAGCGTGTTCACCAGCACGGTGCAGAAATTCCAAGAGAATGATCAGCCCAGTGAGAAGGCCGCCGATTCTCCTGATGAAGACGATGACACCCTGCAAGCGAACCGCCACAGGCGGATTCGCGAGGACATGGACTTCTTCATCGTGCATGAACGCAACGTCCGCCACCGGGAGGTGGATGAGAACGGCGCGTTAGTCAAAGCTAAGTGGGAAGAAATCAGCCGGGAGAAGGTGCACTTCCGGGTGCTGAGCACCAAGCTCAATTTCTATGTGCTGGTCGATGAGGCTCACCGTAGCCAGTACGACTTTCTCGCGGCCTTTATGCGCGCCAGTTTGCCCAACGCTAAGTTCATAGCGTTTACCGGTACGCCGCTGCTACAAGAGGATAAACACACGCTGGGCGAGTTTGGTGGTGGTGAATACATCGACGAATATCGCCTACATGAAGCAGTGGCGGATGGCGCAACCCTACCGATCAAATACCAAGATGCCTGGGTGGCATTGTCGGCCAATGCTGATTTGGATGCCGCCTTCAAAGAGCAGTTCGTTGACCAGAGTGAAGTTCGCCAGCACGAGTTGAAGCGTGAGTTGCTGCGCAGCTGGCGTCAGGCTGGCGACCGTATGGAGCAGGTCGCGGAGCATCTGGTCGAGCACTTCCTCAGTAACGTAAAGGCCAAGGGCCTGAAGGCCATGCTGGTGTGCGATGGCCGCGATATGGCGGTGCGTTACAAGGATCTGCTCGATGCGATCATGGTCAAGCGGGCGAAAAAAGGGCTGCCAACCTTTGACAGCAAGGTGGTTATTTCCTTGGCCAGCATTACCTCTTCGCGTACGGGGGCTTCTGCCATGGACGAGGCAGCAGAGTACGAGGTGGATGCTGACAAGATTCGAAGCATTGAGGAGCGGGTCAAAGCTGAAGTGAAAGCCGGAAAGACTCCTGTGGCCATGCCGTCCGAACAGATTGGCAACTTTGTCAGCAAGCTGTTCCCCCTGCCCTACGGGGAGGAAAGTGAAGGGCTTGATGGTAAACCGCAGGTGAACAACGTCGGGCTGATCATCGTTTCCGACATGCTACTGACCGGGTGGGATGCCCCGATTGTTGGCACCATGTACCTCGACAAGCCGCTTAAGGAACACACCCTGTTGCAGGCTATCGCACGGGTGAACCGCACCCTGTCCGGCAAGAATGCCGGTTACATTGTGGATTACCACGGAGTAGTCGAACACCTTGACCATGCGCTGAAGATTTACGGCGGCGACGTGAAGCCTTCGCAGGTCTGGGAAGGCGTTGAAACTGAACTGCCCAAGCTGCAAGCCACGCTCGACCGCATACTCAAGCTGCTACCGAAAAAGCATGACCCGGTGGCGCAGCGTGAGGCGTACAAGGATGACGCCGAGCGCTTCCTTGATCCTGCCACTAGGCTAGACATGGTCGAGGCGTTCCTCGACTTGGTAAAGCAGTTCAACCGCTCTGTGGACATCATCCTGCCGGATGTGCGTGGCGTACCCTTCAAGCCCTACTTCACCCTGTTAGGTGAAATAAGACTGATGCTACGGGACAAGCTACCGGGTAATACCTACAAGGAGCGCATCACCAAGCTGGAATCCGCACTGCTTCAACAACTGCTGGATGAGTACATCGCCGCCAGCCCGGCTAAGAGTCTGCTGGGCCATGCGGTATCGATTTTGGATGCCAGTGATATGGAGCGCTTAAAGAAGCTGGCGAGTCCCGGTAGTCGCGCCTTGGTGATGAAGAACCAGCTGAAGCAAACCATCGTCACGGGTAAGGATAAGGATCCAGCATTCTTCGACAAGATAGCCGAGGAGTTGGAAAAGCTGCTGGAAGAGGAAAAGGCGGGTCGCATTACCCAGGCCAAATTTCTGGAGCAACTGGAGTTGTTCAGCCAGCGTATTCAGGACAAGGACAACACCGGTTTTAATAAGCCCGCGCATTCAGCGGTGTACCATTACCTTGCCGCCTTACTGGCTGATAACACGGCAAGAGTGGCAACGACCAAGCTGTTCGAGGATGAAATGCTGAATCGTGCTTTGGCTACTGAAAACTGGAAAAAAATGCCGGATACGCACCCTGACTTCAGAGACCATCTACGGGGGGTGTTGATGCCTCTGGCGGGTTGGGAGCGCTCAGTAGCACGTGATCACGCCAAGCGAATCTTCGAAATTTTGCTGAAAAACTAACGCGGCGTTGACCATGCCAGTATTGAATTACGGCCAAACGACTATCGAGTGGCGCTTCCAGCTCGATGCCAAGCTCAAGCGCCATTATGTGACAGTGGAACGGGGACGACCTGTGCTTCTGCGTGGGCCGCAGGTGGATGAGCCTGAACAAGAGGCTTTGGTGTTGCGTCGTGCGCGCTGGATTCGCGAAAAGCTGGCTCAGGTGAATCAGCCCCTGGCTAGCGAGCCCATCGTGACGGGTAGCCGTCTGCGCTATGCCGGGCGCACCTACTTCACCGAAGTCAGGCATGCGCCGGATATTCTCAAGCCCCGACTGACCTTCACCGCATCACGCTTTATTGTGAGTAACCCTGATGGTGCGAGCATCCATTCCGATGTCTTGATGCCATTGCTGGAGCGTTTCTACCGGGAACGTGCTCAGGAGAAGCTGATGCTACGTGTTCGCCATTGGCAGCGTGAAACCGGTCTTCAGGCAACAGGCACTCGCATCCGTCATTTCCAAAGTCGTTGGGCCAGCTGTGATGCTAACAATACACTTGAATTTCATCCGCGCGTGATGGAGCTACCGGCTAGCGTGCAGGACTATGTCATTGTTCATGAACTCTGTCATACGATGGAGAAAAACCACACCAAGGCATTCTGGGCCCTGGTGGCTAGCCACATGCCCGATTGGCAGAAGCAGCATCGGGTACTGGAGCAGGCGGCATTTGGGGACGCGGTGTGATATCTAATGTCGACATCGAAGATGTTTGGAGGGCTCGACAGAGATAGCGAGAGGTTGGTCAAAGCTCGACGGTCAGCATCCTGATGCCCACGCCTGAGCAAAAGCGCCCGACGGCAGTCAGTGAGCGCCAGTAACGCACTGGCTCCCGTCGCGAGCGGATTGGCAGCCACCTGGCGCCGAGGCGCAGCTCCAGGCGCCAGGCCTCGCCGTCGCGCAGCACGCGAAACTCCCGCGCCGCCCCGGTCTCGACCAACGCGGCCAGGGTTTCCTGCTCGATGGCTTTCTTCATGTCATACCCTCCAGCGCGACGGCTTAACCATAGCCCAGGGTACTGGTAGTGCGCAGCATGCCGATCTGGTGCTCAGTATCCAGTCGGCATGTCACCAGCGCCGGCCCGACCGTGGGGGCCGATTGACCATAATGGTCAATTACGCGCAGCTCAAATCGTAGGGAGGTTAGGAATGTCCCTGACGTTCCTGAGCCTTGCGAAAGGCTAAGGCCATGGTCGTGGTCGCTGCAGTCTGCTCAGTCGGTTTTTTCGGCTCACGCTGGACGTTGGGCCAGCGTGGACTGGACGTCTTAATCAACGAGGCAGTTCGCTTATCTGCAGGGATGGGTTTCGCCGACTCAGCCGGTGTATTTCGCCCATATCTCGCTTGAGCAAGCAGGCTGTACACGTCGAGGGTGACTGGCGAGCCCTGCGGGAGCAGAATCGACAGCAGAAAGTGACCGTCGCTTAAGGCTTTAATCTGCGCCAGGTTGTGCTCGGACAGCACCTGATGGTGTTGATGGTGCGCCACGACCCGCCGCAGGTAGAGGGAAAGGTGCTGTCCCTGACGAGTTCCGGTCAGCTTGAGGTAGCTTTTGTCGATGCCTGTGATCGCTTCGATAATGAACGGTTGCCAGCCGGCGCGCTGCCAAGCATAGGTGGTTGGCTCACCTGTGGCTGGAGCTTTACCTGGTCGGCTGCTAGTGTCGGTGCAGGGATGTTTAGGCCAAGGCGGGCCCAGCTCGTCGAAGAAAACTCGGCCACCCCTGGCCGATTGATAAAAGAACACCGCCGCCCCGCACACTGGGCAGCTGGCGTTGGGATTGACGTAGCTGTGGTAGGTATTGGTAAGTGAAATGAACCAGCCGCTGGGGGCCAATGGCGCGCTAAAGGTATTGATGGATCGCCCCATATGTCCATCACCGCCCCAACCACAACTGCAGTTTTTAGGATGATTCCAGGCATTACACATCAGCACCTCCTTGTGGTCGCGAATGGCGGTATTTTCCTAGTCACTCTCAGCTTTTCAATCGGCTCCTATTCAAGGGGCGTAGGCTGCTTGTATAGCACTCGACTGTTCTGGTGGAATCCTAGTAACTGACGACCGGTGTGTCGCCGGGGGCTGGCAATGCTACGTTGAATGAAATCGTACGGAGGGTCTCAGTATGGGCTGGTTCAGAAAACCTCGACAACTCACCTACTGGGAGCGCCGTGAACAAGCGTTCATTGATGCCGTGAACAAGCTAAAAACCTTGCACGTTACCCCTGAAGGGGCGATGTACATCGATCCAGAAGAGCTTCGCGAGCAAATCATTGCTTCTCGAGAACAACTAAAGCAATTCGTCGTTAAGTAGAAGGAAAAGTAAGCGGCGCGCCAGTCGGTTTTCCGCCCTCCGAATTTTAGCGCCGCCAGCGGGCAGGCTGGTATTTACTAAGTGGTGCTCCTGGATTTTTCGTAGGGTTAAATTTGTACGGCATCAGGTACGTCGTAAATATTACTCGTGACTTCACTCATCAGACGGTGATCCAACAGGACTTGTAGAATTGTAGGTGCTGTTAAATTGCAGACAACAATCTTGCCGTTGACTTGATCAAAATTCATTCCCCAGTTCCTAAGCGTATTAACCTGTTTTAGACTGTTTATAAAGCCAGGATTGGAATAAAGAGATTTTTGCTCAATCGTGGCCATGCGTCGTAATTGCGTGGAGTTAGTCCCGATGTACTCTACAAGGGGGGTGATGTCAGAAAATAAATTTGAGAAATCAGCGTTAGTTTGCAACACCATGAAGGCTTGTTTGTAAGCTTCTTTGTACTGCATTAATGATTCGAATGCGCGCTTAGAGGTGATAAGCAAAGTGTCCGCTGAGCAGTAAAAGTCAAAGTTTTTTTCTATAGTGAAACCATTGTCCTCAGCTGCTGAGAGCTCACCATTACTGAAAATCATATTGATAAACTTGTTGGGGTATGACGTTTTCCATGAAGCGGTCGAGCGCTTTACAGCATAGAGCGTCTGCCCATTATGAGAAAACTTGACTACGTAACCTTGAGCACCCTTTAGTTCGTCGACTGAGGTTACCGCGCACTCAGGCTCGGGGCGATCTACCTGCGATTTTAGTAGCAAAAAATTGGTTGCGAGGGCTGGGGCAGTTAAACAACTATTTTCATTAGTTTGAGCAAGGTAAGAGTATTGTGCGAACTCGGTCGTACGATTTGCTTCTCGGATAAGCACATTTTTAAGAAGGAGATTTACTTTGTCATCTGTTTGAACGTAAGCAGTGTTGAATTTTCGATCTGTTGTGCTTTTCTTAAATATCCATAGATGGACGGTAGAATCGGTATAGTTAAAGTTTTTAAAACTGTCAAAGTGCGCTTTCATGGCTACTCCTTGCAGATATAGAAATCTTGGATAGTTTGTGCTTTATAATGCCCTGGCGGGAAAGAATCTTTTTTCAAGATTTTCACCACTCGCGTCACACCATTGATTTTGATATTGGCCTCGTAGAGATTCCAACCGAAAATCAGCAGGAGAGGATTCATGATTATTTGTCCAGATTTATAGGTGATAGCAAACATCCACAAAAGAAATATGAGAAACCCTAAAAGCTTTTCTGGCTCTGAATAGCTAATGCCCATAAACGAAACGACATAAGGAAATGTATAGTTGATAATTTCATTGGGCACTGCTTTAACGGAAACTACTTCAATGCAGTGGGGGAAGCTAATTCGTTTGAATAGCTCACTTGCTAAAGCGGCAGAGCTTATAGTTAATATAATGAATGCTATTGCTAATATCGGATTTTTAAATGGGTTGATCGCACAGGTCAATGCCACAAGTTCTCTAGGAGCGCAAAAAGAGCGAGACCACCAGTCGAATGGAATATTTTGGATCGCGAGAATTATCGCCAGTGGCGTATAAGAGCCGATAAATATTAGGAATGCAGAGATCAGTCTAAATTGCAAAATAGCACCTCCCAGTTAAGGTGCTTAGTGCTTCTTCAAAATTACTTTGAGCTTTTCCTTGCTCCACCATTAGTGATTTCCCTTTAGCGAATGGCTAAAAGCTATCATGGCCTGCTTCCATACGCCCGCAATTTGTGACAGAAGGCAGGCAGTTGCCCATACCATTTGGTGGAAGTCAGGACGGCTGCAAAATATCGTCGCCGTTTCAGTCTGCCTGTGGTGCCATCGGTAATCGCGCTGACCGAACAATTAGGCTTTTTTGGAGGTTTCATTGCTGACGGGACGGAATGAGCCACTTGCGCGCCGTTTACTTGGCAGGCTAAAACCCTCCCAGCCTAATGGGTCTGACCATCCGAAAAGCTCCCGCTCAACCGTTTTTCCTAGATTATGGAATGGCTCAATCAGCGATCCTTCTTCGTTGAGGGTGCCCAAGAAAAGCCATTTTCTAAAGGAATTCATACTATGCGCATAAAAAGCGAGTTCGTGAACAAGGGACGAGCCATGAGGAAATACGTACCATACTTTTTCAAAATACGTTCGAGCCAAGCTAGCCAGCTTGAGCAAGTCTGCGGCAGCTCTCTCCTCTTTTCGCGAAGTGTCTCCCACCCTTATAAATATGGCTGCCTTGGGGTGCCCATCCACTTGGATCATGAAGAACTGATTGAATAAATCAGAATGAACGACCTTTATCATTTCTCCTTCGGAATAACCGAAAAAGTCTGGCCCCGATATCTCCAGCAACTCGCCGCACCGACGTTCGTGCTCGGCGACTCGGGAGCGAGCGCGGGCGCGACTGGTGGTGGTGGGCGTGCCCACGCTTTTCGCATGACCTTCTGTAATATTGCGAAGGTCGAGCAAAGTCTGTTGGTTAGCGAGCGTGCTTTGCAGAAGTGACAAAGCTACTTCACTGTTGAGCTGGTGTAGTCGTTCAAGCTGTTCAATGTGAGCGTAACCGCAGCCCACCTGTTCAGAGGAACATGGCCCTGCAATACGATCCAGGAAATTGCCGGCTTTCAGCATTCGCGAAACGACCTTGGCGTCGTACCCCTGCTCGTCTGCGAGTTTTCGGATCAGCAGGTTGATGCTGTCGTTTCCCTGGTAGGCATCCAATTGCGCCTGCACATTTTTGTATAGCGTGTACCAGTGTTGGCGTGCCTGCCTACCCATTTCAATCCCCAAGCTAACCGTGTAGTCCAGATGTGTCCTTTGAGTACACATCACCAAATCTTGACAGTCTATCGACCTCGGGCTATACCTAACAGCTCAATTATTTGGTGAAGTGTACCAATGAAGTCTGACAGTAAAAGCCATGCTTTCAGCCGAGACGTTGCAAAACGGGTCAGGCGTTCGCGCAGGGCATATGTCATGTGCTCGGCAAAAAATGGCAATGTCGAAATCCGAGTGGAGTCTCGGCTTGAGCAATCCGTTGCTCAGGTGTTCGAGCTGGATCCCCGAGTTCGCTCCTACCGGGCACAACCGTTCACTCTCGATTTATCAACGGGTGATCTGTTATTAGAGAAGCACCTGATCAAACCTCAGGGCACGATGTATTACACGCCTGATTTTTCTGTCCTCTTGGACGAGCTACAGGTTGTCGTGGAGGTAAAACCTCGTCTTTTTGTGGAGGAGCAAACTGAGTTCCTGAGGTTGGTGAGAAGTGCCCTGCTGAGTAAAGGCATGCGCTTCATCGTTATTTCTGAAGATGACTTTAAGGGTCACTACCTCAGAAATGTTCAGCTGTTCATACCCTATTTAACACAAGCATCGGCTGCTCTCTCGCAGTGGGCCGCTCCTTTGCAAACACTTACTCCCGACCGCCTCAAAGGCCCTGTCCGCCAAATCCTGGATACAGGCTTACCGGCGAACTACCAGCTCGCAGCGGGGGTGCTACTCGGGGTTGTCAAATTTGACCTTGAGATACACCAGTTCGAGCTGATGGATTTTGAAATTGCGCCTGCATTTGGCTCGTTGGAAGCCTTTGAGGTGATTCGTTATGAACTCTAATTTAGAGGCAGGGCAAGCTGTCGTATGGCAAGACACCTGCTACGTTATCAAGGCCATCAAGCCACTGTTGGGGGACATCGTTCTCGAGGCGAAGGGTGGTGTTGAGCGCGCTGTCGATATTCGAGCCTTTTATAATCAGGTCGCCTCTGGTGACATTGTATTGCCTGGTCGGAAAGTCGAGGCTACAAAGCGCTCTTGGTCTAAAACCGAGCAAGAGGAAGCCGACTTTCGTCAGAAACTGATCGAGCTTCTGGTATCACTTGATGCCCAATCTCTGGATGATCAAGCGTGCAATGAGCGTGTGGATGCATTTTGTTTACTCCACCAGCACAAAAGGCCTTCGAACAAAAGCATCCAGAATTACCGGCGCAAATTCAAATGTCATGGGTTCGAAGGACTTATCCCAAATTTCAGTCGCAGGGGCGGTTCCGGGTGGGCGAAAAAATCCGGAGCAAAGGAGGTCGCAGAACGTGTCCTGATTCAGACGTTCATGAAAGACGATAAGGTGAATCTGTCGTCCGTGACGACGATGATCAATCAAGAGTTGAAAGACCTCTGCCAAGAATCAGGGGCTGAAGAACAGATTGATCGAAAGACGATCAGTCGTCTTCTCCAGAAATTGCCCAGCTCTTTGGTGAAAGAAGGGCGCCTTGATCCTCGCACGTTCAATCTTTGGAATCGTCAGGCTGTCCGGCGTTATGACGTAAAGCAGCCCTTTGAGCGTGTTGAAATCGACGCTAAGACATTGGATGTGTATTGCCGCGACGAATTCGGTAACCGCTATACCGAGCTGACCATGTACGCCATGGTTTGTGCACACGCTTCATACCCTGTCGCCGTATATGTAAGCGGCGGTAAGCCCAGCGAATACACCTTGTTGAAAGTGTTCGAGTTCTTTCTGGCGCCGAAAGACCAGGCGTTCAAAGACCGTTTCGGCATCGAAACGGACTGGGTGCAGCCTTGCGGCATCTCCACAGTGGTTCTCGACAATGCGTCAGAGAATTTCTCCGACCTATCTTTGGGCATCGTACGGCGCTTGGGGATTCAGATCGAGTACGCCCGGGTTGCCCGAGGCGACGACAAGCCGCACGTGGAGTCATTCTTCAAGGCATCCGACGACGGTGTTTTCACCAAAATGCCGGGTGCTAAGCAGAGCCAGGACAAACGAATCAAAAATCGTCATGCCAAGGCCGAGGCTGAGGCCTGTTACTCAATCGAAGAGATCTACCGGCACATCGTGACATTCGTTGCCGACGTCTACATCCACCGTCCAAATCAGAAGCTTGGCTTTCGATATGGCAAGCCCATGACCCCCAAAATGGCGATGGATGAGGCCTTGTCTAATTTCCTGCCAGTGCCGCCACCCTCCCTCGATCAACTGAAGAAGTTGCTTCTTGAGGTGAACAGGGATACTCGCCAGCTTCAACACTACGGCGTCGACTTTGAAGGCTTTCAATTCCATAGCCAAGCTATGGCCGCATTGGCGCGCGAGCGTGCCATCAGCACTATCGACATCTTGTACAACCCCGAAGATTGCACCGCGATCTTTGCTGTGCATCCTGACGATGGCAGCCTGATCCGACTTCACAATAAAACCGTCGGTATCCCAGAGGTGTCATTCGTGGTGGCCAAGATGTTGAAGAAGGCTTATTCGGGTGGCAACGCTGAGATGAATGGACACGACTATCAGCGCGTGTATGCCCGAATGCTCGCCCAGTTCACGGCTGACAGCCAGCGGCGTCCAAAAATCAAGGCTAACAACAAGGCATTGCGTGAGCGCGAAAAAGTCTCGGAGAAGGCCGAAATAGCAGGCCAGCTCGAAAAGTACACGTCCCAACCACTAGATGCTTTCGTATCGCCAAAGGCGGACGACTCCAGTGAGGATGATTTTGAACCCGCGCCGCGCAGGGCACAACCATGAACCAAGTGATGAACCCTTTAGTCTGTCATCACCGTTTTAACGTCGTACAGACTGAAATTGAATCAGCCTTGGCGCGCACGGAGAGCGGTGATCCACAGATCCTGCCCATCGTCGGGCCCACCCGCGTCGGCAAGTCGAAGTTATTGGCAAGTATCATCGCTAGCCATACAACCAGTGAACCTTTGGGACACCGCAAAATTATCTATGTGGTAAGTCCCAAACATCTCACCGGGCGGGCTTTGCCGGATGCCTGTTTGGTCAGCATCGGCATGAGTACCGCGCTGTTCAGGAATCATGTGTTGGCGACCGATGCCTTCATCAAAGCGGTCAACAAGCAGTCGACGCGGCTGCTCATTTTCGACGAGACGCAACACATGCTGGAGCGCAGTGGACGCACGACAGTGCGTGCGGCTGCTGACTTCATCAAGCTGATTTTTGATCAGACGCGAGCCAGCATCGTGCTGGCGGGACTACCGACCCTGCTCGGGCTGTTCAAGGAAAATGAACAATTGGCTGATCGAGCCCTGAGCCCCATCGAATACTACCCATATCAATGGCAGGGCACAGATTACAAGCATTTCCGCAGCGCGCTGGGCAGCGCACTGGAGCACCTGTCTGAGAATGGCTGGGACACGTTTGCGTTTAATGATGCGGAGTTTGCTCGCCGCATGTACTTGGCCTCTGCAGGTCGGTATGGGCTGATCCACAAGCTTTTCGGCGAGGTGCAACTGGTTGGGCAAGCCGACAAGGTAGCAGGCTATGAAGCGTTTACTTTGGCCTATCAACGCGCCGTGATGGGGCGGCTGATCGACTTCAATCCCTTCGACATTCAGCAGCCTGTATTGGTTGAACACATGGCCTTGGTTTATGCGAAGGTCATGCAAGAAGCCGGCGTGCGCATCTAAGGGGAAAAAACCATGCTGGCGTTCATACCAAACGATGACATATCTGACGAAAGCCTCAACGGCTATCTGTTGAGACTGACAGAGGAGAACTTTCTTGGGTCTAGCCATGCCCTTTTGCGACCGCCCGGTGTCCGGCTAAAAAGCCGTTACACCGATGGGGAGCGGTCTGCCATAGCGCAGTACCATGGGCTAGATGCGCAACGGCTTGATCGTTTGGCAGCGTTTCCTGCTGTAGAAGGATCGATGGCTGCTGGGTTATTCCTGAGAAAGCTTGTCCCCGTCTGTCCGGAGTGCCTGCAGCTATCAGGTCATATCCGCCAGGCGTGGCATCATCAGCTATTTACGGCCTGTCCGCTGCATCAGGTACTGCTCATCGCCGAGTGCCCGGAATGTGAATCGTCGTTGGAATTAAATCGGGGGGCCGTGTCTCAATGCGGTTGCGGATGCGATCTGTCACTAGCGACCGCGCTGCCAGCCGATGCCGCCAACCTCCTGATTTCATCGATCCTCCTGCGCACCGGTGAGAATCAGCAGGTGCTTTCAGGTTTGAACCATGCGCCGGGTGTCCCGCAGGACATCGACAAATTCCTGCTGTTTCTCGCCAATCTGACCTTGAAGGTGCCACACAGGAAAAATGTGGCCATTGATTTTAAACGTGCCGTTGAGATCAATCAGGCTTGTTATGTGATGGCTCAGGATTTATTGACTGGATTTCGGACATTTGTGCTAGCAAAGGTACAGGCCGCGAACCAGGCAGACTCCAGGCAATTCATTCGTCATTTGGGGGCTTGGTACAGAGAGCTGAACGCCTCGTTCAACTCCGCAGCTTACGCACCCTTACGGGCCATCGTTACCGATATCATCCTCGGCCATGCCCATACTCCGATCAACCGAAAAATGAAGTATATCGGCGCAGAGCTATTGGGCTTAAAGGCTACGTTTACCGCTAATGAAGCTGCCCGTTTGCTTGGTTCTTCGCCCGACCGAATCATGTCGTACGTGAAGACTGGCCAGTTGCCTGGGAAGGTCATACAGGGGGCGTTGGTCGACTTCTGCCTAATCGACCGCGCAGCAGTTGAGGCGCTCCAGCAGGCTGCAGAAGGTCTCGTCACCAGCAAAGATTTGCTCCGTATCCTCAACATCACTCGTCGGGTGCGCGCGCGCCTACTGGAATCGGGAACCTTAAATCGAGTGCCGGAAAGCGACAGACCCCTGTTCGCTAAAGGGGAATTTCTAAAGAAGGATGTCCAACGCCTGATCGACGTGCTCGCCGAAGCGCCGGTGCCTGTGGTTTGCCACACAACCCTCGGGATTGAAGACATCAGCGCTAAGCGCTTCTCCTACCACCAAGCCTGTGAAGTCTATCGGCTGATTTTCACTGGTCAGATCAAGCCAGTATCAAGAACTCCTGAAGTACAGGGGTTAGCAGCCTTTGGATTCGATCAGGAAGAAATCCTGGGGCATCTGCGACAAGACTCTGCCTTGTTTGAGCTGACCATTACGGATCTCACCAAGATGACTCGCTGGAAGCACGAGAACATCAAAGCCTGGGTGGAACAAGGTCATTTGAGGGCCCGTGTTGAGTCCTTGGGCAGAAGCCGCAGGGTGTTTATTTCGGTAGTGGATCTGCTGATGTTTCTCTCCACGCACATTGTGGTCGCAGAAGTTGCCGAGCGCTTGGGCAGTAAGTCAGTACACCTAACCAACTCTTTGGCAAGTAAAGGCGCCATGGTAAGAGGCGGCCACGTGACGTCTGAAGGTACTCAGCGCGGTGCCTTGATATCAACAGATGCCCTGATCAAATTAGCGTTGGGGCGTGCTGCTGGCGAAAGTCCTCGAAAAGCTAGCGACGCGAGTATGGGGGCGACAACTCGGTGTTTGACTATGGCGGATCTCGCGGACGGGTTGTTCGGGGCGGAGTATCGGCCCGGCTAAGGTAGTCGTGCTATCAGATCGAGTGCTTAACGTATGCGCCGGGCAAGGCGTCGACGATGCACATGCTCAGCGGAGGTTAGCTGTCATGAAAAACTTGGATGCGATCACAGAGCTGTTGTATGGCGAGGGCATTTCTATGCTCGGCCACAATGCTTCCGATGAAGAGGCCATAGCACTCGCCCAGCGGCGTTTCGGTCATGCGCCGTATTGTCTAGTTAGGCAATGGATCTGGATTGATCTGGTGATGCCGCCATCACTATTGGAAGCGCTGGAGCGTGATGCTCGTCTCCCAGTCATGATCTATGCGCACGAGGTGGTCATGGACAGCCAAGGACGGCTGAAGCCGGGAGACTGGGTGCGTACTACTCCAATGGTGTCGTTCTCGGATGGTTTCTGCTTTCAGACCCGCAACACCGCGTATTTTCTGCTGGGCCCTGGCACTCGTAAATCAGCAGAGTTGGCGACAGTGGTAAAGGTGTTCTAGACCGGGCCTTGCCTGGCCTACCCACCTCATTGGCAGGGAATCTGACATGACAACCTCAACAGGTTTCGGTGAGCTCCGGCTCGCGGCGGCAGAGCGGCATTTCAGCGGTATGGCAGTGACCGCCTTCCTGACAGAAGTCGAGATTGTGGCGTGTTCTGCGGTCGGTGTGGTGCATAAGCATACTCGTGCAGGTGCAGGACGGTTTGAAGACGGGCATCGCATTCGCACCTCTGATATCCACCTGATGGCGCACAGGAGCCCTTACTGGATACTCCTTACCGCCAGCGGCAGTTGCTATGTAATCGTCACGTTCAAAGGTAACAATGGTCGGCAGTCACTTAACGACTTTTTGAAGGTACTGACCGGTGGCTTTTACCCCACCCCCAGGCACTTACAATAGGAACCTCGCTGGCGAAAACAGGCGATCATTAGCACTCACCACCTTGCACCAGCATGTGCAGACAAGAGTGGAGTAATCTTTCTCGCCCGAAGCGGGAGCATTTGGCCCAAGTTCGTTTGTCGACAGCGGACTCGAACAGCATTGTGCAGTGCGTATACCAGAGGTTAAATCCTGCTTTATCCAGCGTAACCCTGTGAGTCGTCCCCAAGTTTTCGTCGACGCGTGCCCTGCGTTATGGATGCCGCGCACGTGGTAGATTACTTTTCTAGGGGCGCTATTTAGCGGAGCGATTTGGCTGGCAGAGATAGCTCGTTGCGACTGGCTTGTCATACCCTGTCGAGAATGGGCCGAGGGCTACTGAAGCTTTTGATACACGTTGTAGTCCTGACACTGAGACATTGTGGTTTGTACAGGTATGAAAATCGACTCCATGACTGACTCTGATCTCCTGGTTGAGCTCCAGGCAGAAAATGCTCGATTGATTGCATTGCTGGAGGCCAACGCTATTGAATGGCGACTGCCAGCAGCGGTGCCTGCCACACCTGTTTCTGTAGTCGAGCTACCCACACAGAGTCTTGGAACCAAGGCGAAACTGAAGCTGTTTCAGCGCTTGTTTCTAGGACGTACTGATGTATTCCCCCAGCGCTGGGAGAGTAAAGCCGGAAAGGCAGGGTATTCGCCAGCTTGTGCGAATGAATGGCGTCCGGGTGTTTGTCAGAAGCCCAAAATCAAGTGTGGAGAGTGCAGCCACCGTCAATTAGTGCCGTTGGATGAACAGGTGCTGTATCGGCACCTGGCGGGTGAGATAGTCGCAGGCGTTTACCCCTTACTCACCGACGACACATGTAACTTCCTTGCTGTTGATTTCGACGAGGCCGACTGGCGCGATGACTTGCTAGGTTTCGCCCAGTCCTGTCGAGAGCTGGATGTACCCGTGGCTTTGGAAATCTCGCGCTCCGGTAATGGAGCTCATGCTTGGGTATTCTTTGCGAGGGCTGTCACAGCTCAGGACGCCCGGCGACTGGGCACGGCGATCATTAGTCATACCTGCGCTCGAACTCGACAGCTGAAGCTGAGTTCGTATGACCGACTTTTCCCGAACCAGGACAGGATGCCGAAAGGTGGTTTTGGCAACTTGATTGCGCTGCCTTTGCAGAAGAAAGCTCGCGAGTACGGATGCAGTGTCTTTGTTGACGACGAACTTAAACCGTATGTTGATCAATGGGCATTCCTGGCCAGCATCCAGCCTATGGCCGTGGAGGATATTGATCCGGCCATCGTATGTGCGACGGGCCACGCTCATCCTTTGGATGTAACGTTCGTTGCTGAGGAGGACGAGCAAGAGCCTTGGAAGAACCCAAGTGAACAAAGACTATCTTGCCCAATGCCAGCATCTTTAACGGTTACATTGGCAAACCTGATTTACTTTGAAAAAGAAGGATTGCCCCAGGCGTTGGCTAATCGGTTGGTCAGGCTGGCTGCGTTTCAGAATCCAGAATTCTACAAGGCACAGGCGATGCGTCTGTCGGTTTGGAACAAGCCCCGCATCATCGGTTGTGCAGATAACTTCCCCAAGCACATCGCCCTACCCCGTGGCTGCCTAGATGTCGTGTTAGAGCTTTTGAAGGAAAACGGCATTGCTCCGATCATTGAGGATGAGCGTTTTGGTGGCGAGCCCATCAACCTGAACTTCGTCGGTGCATTGCGGGAGGATCAGGAGGCTGCTGTAACGGCGATGCTACAACATGATGCTGGTATCCTTTGTGCCCCGACAGCTTTCGGTAAAACCGTGGCCGCTGCTGCATTGATCGCGCGTCGCGGTGTGAATACGCTCGTGCTTGTGCATCGAACGGATCTGCTTCGCCAGTGGCAAGAGCGACTGCAGGCGTTCCTTAGTCTCGGTAAAGGTGTAGTCGGCACCATCGGCGGCGGAAAAGCCAAGCCTACGGGGATTATTGATATAGCCGTAATGCAGTCCCTATCGAGGCAGGGTCAAGTTAGCGAACAGGTGAAAAACTACGGGCAGGTCATAGTTGATGAATGCCATCATTTATCGGCATTTTCGTTTGAAGCAATCCTGAAAAATGTTCGGGCAAAGTATGTACTTGGGCTAACAGCTACACCGGTACGCCGTGATGGTCAGCACCCCATCATATTTATGCAGTGTGGGCCGATTCGACATACGGCGAGCAGGCCAACCAGTGCTCCTGATGATTTGATGGTGGAAACTCTGCTGTTAGCAGCTCCGATCAACCTACCCGAGGGAGCTGGTATTCAAGATGTATTCCGGCACCTTGCTGAGAATATTGAACGCACAGAGCGGGTCACGCTTGAAGTCGAAAAGGCGTTCAATCAAGGACGTAAAGTGCTGGTGCTGACAGAGCGCACTGATCACCTGAGCGTCATCGAGGCGGCACTCGTTGGTCGTGTGCAGAATCTATTTACCTTGCATGGACGTATGTCGAAAAAGCAGCGCATAGCCCTGACAGATGAGTTGGCCGCCCTACCACCGGATGTTCCTCGAGTGCTATTGGCCACTGGCAAGCTCATAGGTGAGGGATTTGACCATCCGCCATTGGATACTTTGGTGCTTGCAATGCCCATTTCTTGGAAAGGCACACTGCAGCAGTACGCAGGGCGTTTGCATCGAGAGCATGCGAGTAAATCCAATGTGCGCATAATCGAGTTTATCGATGCCGGGCATCCAGCGTTGATGCGGATGTGGGAAAAGCGCCAAAGCGGGTATCGAGCGATGGGTTATCGTCTTGAAGACCGTTCGAGTTCAATGGATCTGTTTCAAGCTTGAGTGGTCAGGTTTGTCGCGCCAGATCAGCGGTTCAACCTCGACATATAAATTCCCACCGTCGCTTGATCACGTGAAATTATTCTTGTGCCTCGACAGCCGGCTCCAGTTGGGCAGCATCTGATTCGTGAATTCCCCAAGGTAGCTCGGTCGACTCGGCGATGGATTGGAACTCTTTCAGGAACTCAGGTTGGTGCCTAGCCAGCCACCGAACGACAGCAGCGTTGGCAAGAAGCTTGGCCAGGTAGCCTTTAATGACAGTGAGATGTAGGACATCAGGCCCGTAGTCTTCTTCCACTGTTTTGATCTGCATCTGCAGTGCGGCAAGCTCGCGCTCAAGGCGAGCGATTGATTCGGCAGAGATCTGTTGATCAGGTTGGTTTTTTCTCGGTACTGCCAACTGGTCTGAAGGTGTGGCAGCCAAAAGTGCTTTAGCGAACAGTACAGAAAGATTTCTATTCCCAATCATCAATTCAGCCGCTTCAATTTGCCTCAGTGGTTTCATCTGCCGCAGGAGGTTGAAAACATTCGCTGGGCAGTCCGTATCACCCAGAAGCGAAATCGCCTCAGCGCAAATGCCATTCAGCAGCCGAAATTTTTGCTTGATGGTCTGCGGTGATAATCCAAGCGCTTTGCCAAGCCGCTCCGCAGAGACTCCACGCTCCATTGCCCGCACTATCATTTTGTTGCTTTGAACGGCAGATATTCTGTTGGTACGTTTGTTATAAGAGTAGGTGTCGTCGTCGGTTGCCACGAGGCAGTCGACTTCCAACTCTCCTAGGTCTTTCAGCGCCTCAATGCGTAGATGGCCATCTAGCAGAAAGTAATGTCCACCACGTCCAGGTACTGGTGTTACAGCGGGTGGTTCGACCAGGCCGACGTCCTGGATTGATGCTAAAATTTGCTGGTATTTGAGGCTTTCTTTTACCGCAGGCCTTGAGATTTTCAGGGGCAGAATATTGGCCACTTCGACTCGAACGCACTCATCCAAAAAGGCATTTTTCGGAAGGTGGGTCGGCTGAGCGTGAGTAGGCTCAAGTCTTTGGTCAGACATCACAACTGCCCTCCATTCTGAAGCCGAGTCTGTATCAGCTTTGGCATCAAATTCAGATGCTCTGCAGAGAGTAGCTTTTCGAAGTCACTGATGGATAAGAGCTCTTTAATCGCTTGAATGGCGAAAACAACCCGGTCGTGGGTAAAGGCTGCCTTTTTTACCATTAAGCGCTGTCGTTCGGCCTCCCGTTCGAATAGTCGTCTCAAGTCTGCGGGCGTCAGTCTTTTCTTTTTATTCTGGCTGACACCTAATGAGCTCCCCCGCACAAATTTGTCTTTCTTGGCTCGGAGCTCTAAAAGGTGTCGCAGCTTTGTTATTTTCTTTCCTCTTATTCCACGCTCGTAGGCATCAGTGAGCAAATTTTGGATGTCGCTTTCACTGCTTCGGGCGATGTCGGTTGCCATGCTTAAAGGGATTAAACCGGTTTCGACAGCTGACAGGAGTTTTTCTTCACCGCGCTCCAGCAGCCCAACAATCATGCTGACCCATGATGCGGTGCTGCCAATTACTATTGCGATCTCTGCGTCTGTCTTGCCCCTTTCCTTCAAGCGTCCAACCTCGTTCATGAGATCTATCGGGCGATGCTGCCTTCGAGCTACGTTCTCTACCAAACTCATTACAAGGCAATCTTCTTCGACAGCATCAATCACAAACGCTGGAATCTCTGTGGCCTCCAGTGCTAGGAACGCCTCTAGACGGCCTTGTCCGCACACAAGGTCATAGTTGAGCGCGCCTTGCGGCGAGGCTTTTCGACTTAATGTGATGGGGCGTTTGAGGCCCACCGTTTTGATATTTTCGATGAGCTCGCGGTGAACCTTCTTATTCCTCGTTCGAGGGTTCAGGATATGAATTTGTGCTATAGGAATTAGTGCGACACGTTCGCGTGAAGTTGATGGGACGGTCATCGGCAAGCCTCCTTCAGGGAGCAACGGGCAGCAAGCCCATCAAGAACATCCAGCGTTGTGAAGCGGTAGCTGTCGATTAAAGGGCTATTTTCCTCGGCCATTTTTTGTGGCCATGCCCCCATATCTATACTGGGAACCAGGTAATAGTCCCGCACCTGCAGATTTGCGTGCTCCATGCGGACAGCAATCGTGATGTCAGGCGCCAGGCTGTTGTCGAATCTGAGCTTCCAGCGAAGAGTCCCTGTAGGTGTCGCCTGGCAGCGCGCTATGACCACGGACGCCGTCCACTCACCGTTAACGGTCAGTAGGTCATTGTCAGCATTGGGCTCGACTTGGGCTCCGACTTGCTTCAGGTGTTTGACAACATCTTCAAGAACCTTCGGATGCAGCTGTCTTATGGAGCGATTGATCTCCAAATATCGATAGTCTCTGTCGGGTGTATAACCGATGAGTGTGTAGGCACGTAAAAGCCCGCCGAATCTGCTTACATAGGTAGTGCTAGACGGCATGTTGTCCTGCTCATCGATGAGCATTCCGGACAGTAAACCCGCTCGGTTCAATAGAGTACGAAGCAGTTCCAACATTTGCGCATCGTCCAGGCGATGTGAGCGCTGCAAGATTATTTCGCGAACGACCGCAAACACCTCTAGTGAGACAATTCCCTGGAATGCTCCATCACAGCGAACCCACCTGTCGGGTGGGTTGCGACTGATGCGTTTACGTAGCTTGGAGGACGTTTTGTTGTAGACATTGTTACCGATGTATTTTTCGTTGGTCAGCACTTGGTGGACGCTACCCCGGCTCCAAGGACGGTTAAAGTCGGTGATCAGTCCTTCAGCGTTCAGTGCGTTGGCGATCTCACGTTCGTTCATTTTGTCGTGGACGAATTGATGGTAGATGCGCTGAACCACCTCAATTTCCGCCTCGGGCCCAGGAATCAAAATGACCCTGTCGGTCTGGATGCTCTTCTGCTGGCCTCTTGATAGTTCTGCCTTGAATTCGTTTTTCTCGTCGATCAATGCACGACGTAATCCATATCCTGCTGGCCCACCTTGGTGAAAACCCTTTTCGACCAGGCGGCACTGACCAGCGAAAACTTTTTGGGATAGCTCTCGGCTGTACTCCCCTGCCATGGATCGTTTGATGCCTTTGTAAATTGTTGCCAAAGGCGAACCGTCGTTTTCGAATGGCTCTGCGCAATACACAACCTTGATGCCTGAGCTAGTGCAAAGATACTCATAGTGGGCGCTTTCGTCCGTGTTCTGAAAGCGTCCCCAGCGACTGACGTCATAGACAAGAATGACCTGGAATTGGGTATGTCCGGTTTGGACGTCGTCTAGCAGCCTGCGCAGAGCATCACGACCGCCGATGTCCAGGCCGCTTTTCCCTTCGTCTCGGTAAGTTGTAATGATTTCCATGCCATGGCTCATTGCGTATGCATGGATGGCTGCTGATTGGTTTTCGGTGGAGTACCGTTGGTGATCAGTGGACATGCGAACGTACTCTGCAGCTGGTATCAAGCTATCAGAGCGGTCTCTTGAGTTTGTCCGTATGGATGGAGAGGGCAATAGGCCTCCTCTAGACCAGAGAAGGCTGGCCCATTCGATTCAGCCTAGCGATGCTTTATTACGTGATGGTGACGGAGCAGGAGTATCTACCCAGACTGAGCAGCGGCTCCTCTTCTATGCTTTCGGCGAGCTTAGAGGATCATGGATCAGTTGACATGGCTGTATTTATGTACCGTCATAGGTTGGAGGTGGGTGTCAGGGCTGGCAGTTAAAAGTTGCCAAAATAGACTGGTATTAACTTACTAAGACGTACTTGAATAAGTGAGTTATATAGTTTAATTTATATTCTCTTTTGACAAATTGTCAATTAACCGAATTTTAAAATCGTTGTTCATTTCCATGGCGTCTAACTTTGGCCGAAAATAGGTTTCCGCACTTTAACTTCTTCCAATAGGAAGATTAACTTTGCCCAAACGTGCCGTATACCTCTGATATTTCAATCTGTCAAAGTCGGTTAACTTTGCCCACCTACACCAGGCGTAACGTGCCACAACAAAAAGGCCAACGCTTAGCGTTGGCCTTTTTTATGGCGTGAAACTCACGACTTTCTTAAATGCTCCACGTGGAACATCTTGGTTTTCAGCCTTGGTTAGCCGTTGCCACACTCTCCAATCGATACCCATACCCATAGATCGTCAACAGCTGCCAACCCCGATCAGCCGTGAGTCCCAGCTTGTTGCGCAGTCGATAGATATGCGTATCCAACGGCCGTGAGGACACCATTTCTTCATGGGTCCAGAACCGCTCATACAGATACTCGCGTGAAAGCGGTCGTGCCAGATTGGCGAAGAGGCAACTGGCCAATCGGTACTCGCGTTCGGTGAGGTTGATAGGTTTACCCGCACGTGTGACGGTCAACTCGGCATCGTCGAAGGTCAGGTCGTTGAAGCTCTGCACTTCATGGGTCGGCGATTTTTGCAGGCCATGGCGCCGTAGAACAGCAGTGACACGGGCTTTGAGTTCGTTGGGGCGAAAGGGCTTGCTGACGTAGTCGTCGGCGCCGCTGTTCAGCGCGGTGACGATATCGCTCTCGGCGTCTCGGCTGGTCAGCATGATCACGGCCGGTGGCGATTCCATGTGGTCACGAGTCCAGCGCAGCAGTGCGATACCGGTGATATCGGGTAGTTGCCAATCGAGTATCAGCAGGTCGAAGGTTTCTCGGCGCAGTTGGCGCAACAGGTCTTCACCGCGTTCGAAGCAATGCAGGGCCCAGGGCTGTTCGGCGGTGCTGGCGATTTGTCGCAGTGTCTGTTCTACCCGACGCAGTTCTGCGGGTTCGTCATCCAGTATTGCGACACGCATGGGAAGGTCCTTTCTTCTTGAAGAGTTCGACAGCCATCTGCCTTTTTCGATTGAAGGCAATACTGCGTAGATGCCGGTCGGTGAATCTGAAGAATTGTGCTCAGATTCGTCGACCCCCTGGATCTCTCGGTACGCTGGGATCAATAAGGAATAACCCACTGAAAGTACTCGATACCTAAGTGGGAAAGATACCGGCTCCCGACCGCAAGGAAAAGGATCTGCCGACGCGTGCGCTGTCGTAAACTCCAGTGCGCGCTTGGTGGATGATCTCTGGACCCCCAGCGTCATGAACACCCGGCAGGAAAACTTTTCCACAGCGTCGAAAATGAGCTTCACTGGGCTCAACACGTCGCTCCATCACGCGCGTGTATCGGTTTGCGGCGAGCACCGCCAGGAGGGGGTCTATGGCATTTTCTACCACATGCCAGCAACACAGGCGCGCTGACCCATGATGCTCTGGGGTAAGGCTGAAAAACGTCAACCCACCCATGCCCAGCGCCTGTTCCACGGCCTGGTGCGTGAATGGTTATGGATCGGCTTGCTGTTGTTGCCGATCACTGCCTATCTCTCAATAAGTCCTGGGCTGGCCTTTAACAACACGTTATATGACAGCCTTCGTCGTCTGACACCATTGTCGGCGGACCCACGCATCTTGCTGGTCACTATCGACGATCCCAGCCTGAAAAAACTCGGGCAATGGCCCTGGCCTCGCAGGGTCCACGCTGACCTGATCGATCGCCTGAGCGCCGCGCAACCTGCCGGCATTCTATTTGACGTAATCTTCAGTGAGCCCGGCGACCCCGCCAGTGACAAGCGTCTGGCGGACGCGGTGTGTAACGCCGGCAACGTAGTGCTGCCCCTGGCACCCGACGACGTCGTCAGCTACAGCCAAGCCAGGGCACAAATTCTGCCAGTGCTCAAATGCGCCAGGGGCGTTGGGCACATCAACGTGGAAGCCGATAGTGACGGCGTGGTTCGCAGCCTTTACCTGCGCGAGGGCCCAGCCGATGCTACGGTGCCGCATTTGGTATGGCAGGCCTATACGATAAGCGGCCAACCCGCGCAGATGCCAGGAGCACCTCAGGAACCGATCACGCAGGACTGGCAACGCGCGCACGCGGTCCGCATCCCGTTTATCGAGCCAGGCAGCCATTTTCAAAGCGTTTCGTACGTCAGCGTACTCCAAGGTGAGATTCCTCCCGAGCAGCTACGTGATCGTCTGATTCTGGTCGGAGCAACGGCTTCGGGAATGGGCGATCGTTTTTTCACGCCGCTCTCCTCCACGGTCGGTACCACCGCGGGCGTGGAGATCCAGGCCAATGTACTCAATGGCTTTTTGCAGGACCGTAGCCTCGTAGATGTGCCTGGGTGGCTCGCGGCACTGATGGCGACGTCCCTGGTGGCAATACTGCTGGGCTTGCTGCTCTACCGTCCGCGCTATGCGTTATGGATGACACTCGGCTGCATGGCCGTCGCACTGATGGGTTCCTGGCTTCTGTTACGACTGGGCCACTGGTGGTCGCCCGCCGCCTGTTTGATCGGCTTGCTGCTCAGTTACCTCATCTGGAACTGGCGCCGTCTCAGCGTAATTCTCGCCTACTTCGGCTGGGAGTTGGCGCGTCTGGATAACGAGCCCAAAGTGCTGCCTGAACGTCGTCGTGCGCCGGCCAGCAAAGGGGACGTGTTGCAGACACGCATCTTTGCCCTGGAGCAGGCCGTAAGCCGTACGCGGGATACCCGACGTTTCATGGCCGATGGGCTGGAGTGTCTTCCGGTGGCGACGCTGATTACCGACACCCAAGGCAATATCCTGCTGGCCAACCGCATTGCACGCGATGTCTTCGGCAATGACCTGGTCAACCAGAACCTCTTGGAACAACTGGTTGACCTGGGTTACCCACCCCTGCACAACGGCGTGCGCCCTGCCCTTTCGGCGTTGGAACTCGTTGAGTTTCGCGATATTCACCAGCGCAGCCTGCGCATGGAACTCGCCCCTTTATTGCCCGCTGAGGGTGATGTGGCGTTGGGATGGTTGTTGAGTCTCACCGACCTGAGCAAGGAGCGCGAGGCGCAGCAGCACCGGGAAACCATGTTGCGCTTCCTCTCCCATGACTTGCGTGCACCGCACTCGGCGATCCTGGCGCTGCTGGATGTGCATAACGCCGAGTCACCGGTTTTTGCCCAGATCGAGCAGCAAGTGCGCCGTGCCCTGAGCCTGACTGAGTCTTTCGTCCAGCTGGCGAAAGCCGAGGCCGACGGCTACCACTTCCAACCGACACTGTTCGCGATGCTGGTGATGGATGCCTTCGACCAGGTTGCGCTGATTGCCCAGCTCAAGGGCATTCATCTGGTTCATGATCTGGACGAAGCCGATGAGGGAATGGTGTCAGCCGACCAATCGCTGCTCACCCGTGGGTTGTTCAATATGCTGGAGAACGCAATCAAATACTCGCCTTCGGGCACCACGGTGAGGTTGCGCCACAGCAGTGCCGACGGTTGGTTGGAGTGCCGCATCAGCGACCAGGGCCCGGGGATCGCCGCCGAGGATTTGCCGCAACTGTTCAGCCAATACAAACGCTTTGATTCTGCTCAGGGCAGCGAAGGATTGGGGTTGGGCCTGACGATGGTCAAAGCGGTTGTGGAGCGCCACGGTGGCCATATCGACTGTGAAAGCACAGTGGGCAAAGGCACGACATTCACTGTGCAACTGCCCTTGCTGGATGACTGAAAAACGTACGTTTTCACTGTGCATAAAAAACCGATCACAAGAATCGGTTTTTTTATGCGGAAAACTTATGCACGTTTTTCGTTGTTTTGGCAGAAAAAGAAATATCTATTGAAAACAGTCAGTTAAATCCTAAAAAAGCCAATTTTCGAACAAACCGTGCACAGGTTATCCACAGATACTCATACCACCGGTGTGTCCACCACAACCGGCTCAGGCGGCAGGGAGCCCATGGCGCGCTGCTGCGCTTCATTCCAGGCCTGGGCACGTTCGTTCAGCGCGGCGATGGCGCGCGGGCCTTCGCCCGTTGCATACATCGGTTCGCCAATCACCACGGTGATTGTGCCTGCGCGCTTGGCCCAACCGGTCTTCGGCCAGAACTTGCCGGCGTTGTGTGCAATCGGCAGTACCGGCAGGTTGGCATTGACTGCCAGAGCGGTACCGCCTCGGGAGAACTTGCCCACTGTGCCATAGGGCACTCGCGTGCCTTCCGGGAAGATCAGCACCCAGACGCCATCCTTGAGCAGCTCGTCGCCCTTCTTGGCTACATGCTTGAGCGCTGCCTTGGGGTTGTCCCGGTCGATGGCGATCGGACGCAACATGGCCATGGCCCAGCCGAAGAACGGCACATACAGCAGCTCGCGCTTGAGCACCTGGCTCAAGGGCGAGAAGTACGCCGAGAGGAAGAACGTCTCCCAGGTGCTCTGGTGGTTCGACAGAATCACGCAGGGCTGGTCCGGGACGTTTTCAGCGCCCTTGATCTCGAAACGGATGTTCAGAAACACCTTGGTCAGCCACAACGCGCAGCGGCACCAATAGACGTTGATGAAGCGATAACGCGCCTTGAATGGCAAAAAGGGCGCAATAAAAAAGCTCAAGGTGCACCAGAGAAGCGAACTGGTGCCCAGCAGCAGGTAAAAGAAAAAGGTTCTGATGGCCTGCAAGATCGACATGGCGGCATTTACCGTTGCGGGACACGGCCCGCCTGTTGAAAAGCGCACTCCCGAACAATCCTTGGTCAGGAAGTCGAGGGCGGCTAGTTGTTGATAAGTTCTGCGGCGACTGCCGCCAGATCGTCAAAAATCAAAGTGCCTACCGGCAGGTTTTTCGCCTGGGTCTTCTCGCCTTTCCCGGTTTTTACCAAAACTGGCTGAGAATCGACGGCTTTGGCTGCCTCCAAGTCACCGAGGCTGTCACCGACGAACCATATCCCAGCTAACGGCACGTTGTAATGTTCTGCAATGGTTTTCAACATGCCCGGTTTGGGCTTGCGGCAATCGCAGCCCTCATCCGGCCCGTGGGGGCAGTACGTCACCAACCCCACCTCACCGCCCTGCTCCGCCACTAACGTGCGCAAGCGCGCGTGCATGGCGTCCAGGGTGGCGATGTCGTAGTAGCCACGGGCAATGCCGGACTGGTTGGTGGCGATGGCCACGGTCCAGCCGGCTTTGCTCAACTGCGCGATGGCCTCGATCGAGCCGGGCAGTGGAATCCACTCCGCCACCGACTTGATGTAAGCGTCGGAGTCGTAGTTGATCACCCCGTCCCGATCGAGAATCAGCAGTTTCAACATGGTCAGCTCAGCGTCGAAATGTCAGCGATATTGACGAACAAACCACGCAGACGCGCCAGCATGGCGTAGCGGTTTTTCCGCACGCCGGCATCTTCGGCATTGATCATCACCGCTTCGAAGAACGCATCCACCGGCTCACGCAAGGTGGCCAGGCGTGCCAGGGCTTCGGCGTAGTTGCGTTCGGCGATCAGCGGCTTCACGGCGTTTTCTGCCTTGGCGATGGCCGAGTTCAGCGAGAACTCCTTGGCATCGGCAAACAGGCCAGGGTCGACGTCGGCGTTGCCCAGGCCTTCGGCCTTGCTCAGCAGGTTCGACACACGCTTGTTCACCGCGGCCAGGGCATCGGCTTCCGGCAGCTTGCGGAACGCTTGCACGGCTTGCACACGCTGATCGAAGTCCAGCGCCGAAGCCGGTTGCAGGGCCCGTACCGACAGGTAGACAGAAACGTCCACGCCTTCGTCTTCGTAACGCGCGCGCAGGCGATCGAACACGAACTCCAGCACTTGCTCGGCCAGGCCGGCTTGCTTGACCTTGGCACCAAACTGGCCGACGGCGAACACCACGGCCTGGGTCAGGTCGAGGTCGAGTTTCTTGTCGATCAGGATGCGCAGCACGCCCAGGGCGGCACGGCGCAGGGCATAGGGGTCTTTGCTACCGGTAGGCAGCATGCCGATACCGAAGATACCGACCAGCGTATCGAGCTTGTCGGCGATGGCCACCGCCGCACCGGTCAGGGTGGTCGGCAGTTCTGCACCGGCACCGCGCGGCATGTACTGCTCGTTCAGCGCCAGGGCGACGTCGTCTGCTTCGCCGTCGTTGAGGGCGTAGTAGTAGCCGGCAACACCCTGCATCTCAGGGAATTCGCCGACCATCTCGGTGGCCAGGTCGCACTTGGACAGCAAGCCGGCACGCGCGGCCCAGGTTGCGTCGCCACCGATGCGCGGAGCAATGTAGGCCGCCAGCTTGGACACACGCACGGCTTTGTCGTAGACGCTGCCGAGTTTTTCCTGGAACACCACGTTTTGCAGGCGCAGGTTGAAGTCTTCGAGCTTCTGTTTCTTGTCCTGCTTGAAGAAGAACTCAGCGTCGGTCAGGCGCGGGCGAACGACTTTTTCGTTACCGGCGATGATCTGCTGCGGGTCCTTGCTCTCGATGTTGGCCACGGTGATAAAACGCGGCAGCAACTTGCCGTCCACGTCCAGCAGGCAGAAATATTTCTGGTTGTCCTGCATGGTGGTGATCAAGGCTTCCTGCGGCACGTCGAGGAAACGCTCTTCGAACGAGCACACCAGCGGCACAGGCCACTCGACCAGGGCGGTGACTTCGTCGAGCAGGCTTGGCGGCACGATGGCGGTGCCTTCCTGCAGACGGGCCAGTTCTTCGGTGCGCTTGCTGATCAGCTCGCGACGCTCGTTGGCATCCGCCAGTACATAGGCGGCGCGCAGGTCGTTGAGGTAGCTGGCCGGCGACGTGATGCGCACGCTTTGCGGGTGGTGGAAGCGGTGTCCACGCGAGTCACGACCGGCCTTCTGGGCAAGGATGGTGCAGTCGATGACCTGGTCACCGAGCAGCATCACCAGCCATTGGGTTGGGCGTACGAACTCTTCCTTGCGTGCACCCCAACGCATGCGCTTGGGGATAGGCAGGTCATTCAGGGAATCTTCGACGATGGTCGGCAGCAGGCTGGCGGTCGGCTTGCCGGTGATGACCTGGCTGAAACGCAGTTTCGGACCGCTCTGGTCGATCTCGCTCAGCTCCACGCCACACTTCTTGGCAAAACCAAGGGCGGCCTGGGTCGGGTTGCCGTTGGCGTCGAACGCGGCCTGACGCGGCGGCCGTCGAGGTTGATGCTGCGGTCCGGCTGCTGGGTTTCCAGCGCGGTCAGCAATACAGCCAGGCGACGCGGCGCGGCGTAGACCTTCTTGGCTTCAAACTTCAGTCCGGCGGTGTGCAGGCCTTTTTCGATACCGGCCAGGAACGCCTCGGCCAGGGTGTTGAGTGCCTTGGGTGGCAGCTCTTCGGTGCCCAGTTCAACCAGGAAATCTTGAGCACTCATTGCGCAGCCTCCAGCTTAGCCAACACTTCATCACGCAGGTCCGGGGCTGCCATCGGGAAGCCCAGCTTGGCGCGAGCCAGCAGGTAGGCTTGGGCGACGGAACGCGCCAGGGTGCGTACACGCAGGATGTATTGCTGGCGCGCGGTGACCGAGATGGCCCGGCGGGCATCCAGCAGGTTGAAGGTATGGGACGCCTTCAACACCATTTCATAGCTCGGCAATGGCAGCGGCTGGTCGAGTTCGATCAGGCGCTTGGCTTCGCTTTCATAGAAATCGAACAGTTCGAACAGTTTGTCGACGTTCGCGTGTTCGAAGTTGTAAGTGGACTGCTCCACTTCGTTCTGGTGGAACACATCGCCATAGGTCACTTTGCCGAACGGGCCGTCAGCCCACACCAGGTCGTAGACCGAGTCCACGCCCTGCAGGTACATAGCCAGGCGTTCGAGACCGTAGGTGATTTCGCCGGTTACCGGGTAGCACTCGATGCCGCCCGCTTGCTGGAAGTAAGTGAACTGCGTCACTTCCATGCCGTTGAGCCAGACTTCCCAGCCCAGGCCCCAGGCGCCCAGGGTTGGCGACTCCCAGTTGTCTTCGACGAAACGGATGTCGTGGACCAGTGGGTCCAGGCCGACGTGTTTCAACGAGCCCAGGTACAGTTCCTGGAAATTGTCCGGGTTCGGCTTCAGTACTACCTGGAACTGGTAGTAGTGCTGCAGACGGTTCGGGTTTTCGCCGTAGCGGCCGTCAGTCGGGCGGCGACTGGGCTGCACATAAGCGGCGTTCCAGGTTTCCGGGCCGATGGCCCGCAGGAAGGTAGCGGTGTGGAAAGTGCCGGCGCTACTTCCATATCGTAGGGCTGAAGTACCACACAACCTTGCTCGGCCCAGTATTGCTGGAGGGCGAGGATCAAGTCTTGGAAGGTACGCACGGCTGGCGTAGGCTGGCTCACGAAATTCACCTGTTACTTGGGCTGCGATTTAAAGAGCGGGAGTATACCCGATTCGGCCCCGCCACCACTCCCTGGAGCCTTATGCCACGCTGCTTTTGGTGTTCTGAAGATCCGCTGTACATGGCTTATCACGATCAAGAGTGGGGAACGCCGCTGCGCGATGCGCAGGGTTTGTTCGAGTTGCTTTTACTCGAAGGGTTCCAGGCGGGCCTGTCCTGGATCACCGTTTTACGCAAACGCGAGCATTATCGAAAGGTCTTGTTCGGGTTCGATGCGCAACGCCTGGCACGCTTGAGTGATGCCGAAATCGAAGCGCTGATGCTCGATCCGGGCATCGTGCGCAACCGCCTCAAGCTCAACGCCACCCGACGCAACGCCGCCGCCTGGTTGGCGTTGGAAGATCCGGTGGGCTTGCTCTGGTCGTTCGTCGGCGGTGTGCCCAAGGTCAATCACTTCAAGGACCGCAGCGAAGTCCCGGCGATTACGCCCGAGGCTGAAGCGATGAGCAAAGCGCTGAAAAAAGCCGGCTTCACCTTCGTCGGGCCGACCATTTGCTACGCGTTCATGCAGGCTTCGGGCATGGTCATGGACCACACTCAGGACTGCGACCGTTACGCGGACTTGGCCAACGCCGGTTAGAATGCGCGCTTTGCGCACCACACACGATCAGGAGTGACCTGTGGAAAAGTTAAAAGGCGCCTTGCTGGTAGGCGCTCTGCGGTTGTTTGCCCTGCTGCCCTGGCGGGCCGTACAAGCCGTCGGCACGGCCATCGGCTGGATCATGTGGAAGACCCCCAACCGCTCCCGCGACACCGTGCGGATCAACCTTTCCAAATGCTTCCCGAACATGGACCCGGCCGAGCGTGAGTGCCTGGTGGGTCGCAGCCTGATGGACATCGGCAAGTCCCTGACCGAAAGCGCCTGCGCCTGGATCTGGCCGGCTCAGCGTTCCATCGACCTGGTGCGTGAAGTCGAAGGCCTTGAAGTGCTGCACCAAGCCCTGGCCTCGGGCAAAGGCGTGGTCGGCATCACCAGTCACCTTGGCAACTGGGAGGTGTTGAACCACTTCTATTGCAGCCAGTGCAAACCGATCATTTTCTATCGTCCGCCCAAGCTCAAGGCGGTGGATGAGTTGCTGCGCAAGCAACGCGTGCAACTGGGTAACCGCGTGGCCGCGTCGACCAAGGAAGGCATCCTCAGTGTCATCAAGGAAGTGCGCAAAGGTGGCCAGGTAGGCATTCCAGCGGATCCTGAACCGGCCGAATCCGCCGGGATCTTCGTGCCGTTCTTCGCCACCCAGGCGCTCACCAGCAAGTTTGTGCCGAACATGCTCGCGGGCCACAAGGCCGTCGGGGTCTTTCTCCACGCGCTGCGCCTGCCGGATGGTTCAGGCTACAAAGTGATCCTGGAAGCGGCGCCGGAAGACATGTACAGCACCGACACCGCCACGTCCTGCGCGGCGATGAGCAAGGTGGTCGAGCGTTATGTCGGCGCCTATCCGAGCCAATACATGTGGAGCATGAAACGCTTCAAGAAACGCCCGCCGGGTGAAGCGCGCTGGTACTGATAAACCGCTGATCTAAAAACAACACAAAACCCAATGTGGGAGGGGCTTGCCCCCTCCCACACTTGAGTTCCACTCAGGCCTGACGGTCGAGTTTCTTCAGGAACACCGTCATTTCTTTTTCGGCCTGCTTGTCGCCGTGGGCCTGGGCCGCTTCGATTCCCCTCTCCCACGCCTGTCGAGCTGCGGCCCTATCACCCAGCCCTTGCTGCGCCTTGCCCAACAACTTCCACGCCGCCGAATACTTCGGATCGAACTCGACGCATCTTTGTAAATGCTCCGCCGCCTTGGCATTGTCCTTGAGGTCCAGATAACCCTTGCCCAAGCCAAAGCGTAGCAGTGAGTTATCCACACCCTTGGCGAGCATTTTTTCCAGGGAATCGAGCATTTCAAATACTCCGTTTGGTCAGAAAAAGCTCAACCCCACGTGGAACAGTTTCTCCACATCGCGGATATGTTTTTTATCCACAAGGAACAGAATCACATGGTCACCCGTGGCGATCACCGTGTCGTCGTGGGCAATGATCACTTCCTCAGCGCGAATAATCGCGCCGATGGTAGTTCCCGGTGGCAGACCGATGTCGCGGATGGCTTTACCGATCACTTTGCTCGACTTCGAATCACCGTGGGCGATCGCCTCGATGGCTTCCGCCGCGCCCCGGCGCAGGGAGTGCACGCTGACGATATCGCCACGGCGTACGTGGGCGAGCAAGGTGCCGATGGTCGCCAGCTGCGGGCTGATGGCGATGTCGATATCGCCGCCCTGGATCAGGTCGACGTAGGCCGGGTTGTTGATGATGGTCATCACCTTCTTCGCCCCCAGCCGCTTGGCCAGCAACGACGACATGATGTTGGCTTCGTCATCGTTGGTCAGGGCCAGGAAGATATCGGCGTCGGCGATGTTTTCTTCCATCAGCAGGTCGCGGTCGGAGGCGCTGCCTTGCAGTACGACGGTGCTGTCGAGGGTGTCGGACAAATGCCGGCAGCGCGCCGGGCTCATCTCGATGATCTTCACCTGATAGCGGCTTTCGATGGCCTCGGCCAGGCGCTCGCCGATCTGTCCGCCGCCGGCGATGACAATGCGTTTGTAATTCTCGTCAAGCCGGCGCATTTCGCTCATAACCGCGCGAATATTTGCCTTGGCGGCGATGAAAAACACTTCGTCGTCGGCCTCGATCACCGTATCGCCCTGGGGCAGGATCGGCCGGTCACGCCGAAAGATCGCCGCGACGCGGGTTTCCACATTTGGCATGTGTTCGCGCAACTGGCGCAGTTGCTGGCCGACCAGCGGACCGCCGTAATAGGCCTTCACCGCTACCAGTTGCGCCTTGCCACCGGCAAAGTCGATCACCTGCAAGGCGCCGGGAATCTCGATCAGGCGCTTGATGTAGTGAGTGACCACCTGTTCCGGACTGATCAGCACGTCGACCGGAATCGCGTCGTTGTCGAACAGGCCGGCGCGGGTCAGGTAGGCGGCTTCGCGCACCCGGGCGATCTTGGTCGGGGTGTGGAACAGGGTGTGGGCGACCTGGCAAGCGACCATGTTGGTTTCATCGCTGTTGGTCACGGCCACCAGCATGTCGGCATCGTCGGCACCGGCCTGGCGCAGCACCGTCGGGAACGATGCGCGGCCCTGTACGGTGCGGATATCCAGGCGGTCGCCGAGGTCGCGCAGGCGCTCGCTGTCGGTGTCGACCACGGTGATGTCATTGGCCTCGCTGGCCAAATGTTCAGCCAGTGTGCCGCCAACCTGCCCTGCTCCAAGGATGATGATTTTCATCCGGTCACTCCCTTAAAAGCATTCAGCCGCGCGCAGCAGCAATCTTGATCAGTTTGGCGTAGTAGAAGCCATCATGCCCGCCTTCCTGCACCAGCAATTGGCGGCCGTGGGGTTGCTTGATGCCGGCGGTCGTGGCGAGGTCCAGTTCCCGTGCGCCGCTGGTGCGGGCGAGGAAGGCTTCGATCACTTCGGTGTTTTCTGTGGGCAAGGTCGAGCAGGTGGCGTAGAGCAGGATGCCGCCGACTTCCAGGGTCGGCCAAAGCGCGTCGAGCAGTTCGCCTTGCAGCACGGCCAGGGCGGCGATGTCGTCGGGCTGGCGGGTCAGTTTGATGTCCGGGTGACGGCGGATCACGCCGGTGGCGGAGCAAGGAGCGTCGAGCAGGATGCGCTGGAACGGTTTGCCGTCCCACCAGGTGGCGGTGTCGCGGCCGTCGGCGGCGATCAGTTCGGCGCTGAGGCCCAGGCGGGCAAGGTTTTCCCGTACACGTACCAGGCGCTTGGCTTCCAGGTCGACGGCGACTACGCCGGCCAGGTCTTTTTCGACTTCCAGAATGTGACACGTCTTACCGCCGGGGGCGCAGCAGGCATCGAGCACCCGCTGACCTGGGGCGAGGTCGAGCAGGTCGGCGGCCAGCTGTGCGGCTTCGTCCTGCACACTGATCCAACCTTCGGCAAAGCCCGGCAGGCTGCGCACGTCGGCGGCGGCTTCGAGCACGATGCCGTCGGTGCTGTACACACACGGCGTGGCGTTGATGCCTGCCGCGGTCAGCAATTGCAAATACGCGTCACGGCTGTGATGGCGACGATTGACCCGCAAAATCATCGGTGGGTGCGCATTGTTGGCCGCGCAAATCGCTTCCCACTGCTCAGGCCAGAACGCCTTGAGGGATTTTTGCAGCCAGCGCGGGTGGGCGGTGCGCACCACCGGGTCGTGCTCCAGCTCGGCCAGCAGTGCTTCGCTTTCGCGCTGGGCGCGGCGCAATACGGCGTTGAGCAGGGCTTTGGCCCAGGGCTTTTTCAGCTTGTCGGCGCAACCGACGGTTTCGCCGATGGCGGCGTGGGCCGGCACGCGGGTGTAGAGCAACTGATAAAGGCCAACCAACAGCAGCGCCTCGACATCGGCGTCCGCCGCCTTGAACGGTTTTTGCAGCAGCTTAGCGGCCAGCGCCGACAAGCGCGGCTGCCAACGGGCGGTACCAAAGGCCAGGTCCTGGGTGAAGCCGCGATCGCGGTCTTCAACCTTGTCCAATTGCATGGGTAACGAACTGTTCAGCGAGGCCTTGCCATTGAGTACGGCGGCGAGGGCCTTGGCGGCGGCCAGACGTGGGTTCATTGCGCAGCCACCCCTAGTACGGTGCCCAGGGCAAATTTCTCACGACGGCTGTTGAACAAATCGCTGAAGTTCAGCGCCTTGCCACCGGGTAATTGCAGACGAGTCAGGCACAGCGCTTGTTCACCGCAGGCGACTGACAAGCCGTCCTTGCTGGCGCCAATGATCTCACCGGGGGCGCCTTTGCCGTCGGTGAGGGTCGCCGCCAATACTTTCAAGGCCTCGCCGTTGAGCGTGCTGTGGCAGATTGGCCATGGGTTGAACGCGCGTACAAGGCGCTCCAGTTCCACGGCCGGGCGGCTCCAGTCGAGGCGTGCTTCGTCTTTGTTCAATTTATGGGCGTAGGTGGCCAGGCTGTCGTCCTGCACTTTACCTTCCAGAGTGCCGGCTGCGAGACCGGCGATGGCCTGGATCACGGCAGGCGGACCCATCTCGGCCAAGCGGTCGTGCAGGCTGCCGCCGGTGTCTTCGGCAGTGATTGGGGTGGTGACTTTGAGCAGCATCGGGCCGGTGTCCAAGCCCGCCTCCATGCGCATCACGGTCACACCGCTTTCGCTGTCACCCGCTTCCACCGCGCGCTGGATCGGCGCCGCACCGCGCCAGCGTGGCAGCAGCGAGGCGTGGCTGTTGATGCAACCCAGGCGCGGGATGTCCAGCACCACCTGCGGCAGGATCAAGCCGTAGGCCACCACCACCAGCAGGTCGGGCTTGAGCGCGGCCAGCTCGGCCTGGGCCTCGGCGTTGCGCAAGGTCGGTGGCTGCAGCACAGGAATGTTGTGTTCGAGCGCCAGTTGCTTGACCGGGCTGGGCATCAGTTTTTGTCCGCGACCGGCCGGGCGATCCGGCTGTGTGTACACCGCGACGATGTCATAAGGGCTGGCCAGCAGCGCCTTGAGGTGTTCGGCGGCAAATTCGGGTGTACCGGCAAAAACAATGCGCAGTGGCTCGGTCATGGGGGGTCTCGGTTAAAAGCAGTCACAAAAGAAAAAGGCTTGCCGCAGCAAGCCTTTGGAAGGAGGTCATCAAGCTTGCTGGCGATGCTTTTTTTCCAGCTTCTTCTTGATTCGGTCGCGCTTGAGCGTGGACAGGTAATCCACAAACAGCTTGCCGTTGAGGTGGTCGCACTCGTGCTGGATACACACCGCCAGCAGGCCTTCGGCAATCATCTCAAACGGCTTGCCGTCGCGGTCCAGCGCCTTGATCTTCACGCGCAGCGGGCGTTCGACATTCTCGTAGAACTCCGGCACCGACAGGCAGCCTTCCTGGTATTCGCCCATCTCGTCGGTCAGCGGTTCGAACTCGGGGTTGATGTACACCCTCGGTTCGCTGCGATCTTCGGACAGGTCCATGACCACCACGCGCAGGTGCACGTTGACCTGGGTCGCGGCGAGGCCGATGCCTGGGGCTTCATACATTGTTTCAAACATGTCATCGACCAACTGACGAACCTTGTCGTCCACTACGGCCACCGGTTTGGCGATCGTGCGCAGGCGCGAGTCGGGAAATTCGAGGATGTTCAAAATAGCCATAAGCGTAATTGCTGCACATGTGAGGTAGAGGCAAATCGGCGGTGGGATGGACCCACATGGCCGGTGTGAAACGCTCGCAAGCCGCGAAGGCCCTGGCATTTCACGCGAACGCACATAATAAAGGAGATTCACCCCATGAGGAAATCGCTACTCGTCTTGCTGCTGTGGGCGCCGTTCGCCATGGCTCTGCTGCCCCAGCCCGAGCAACGCCTGGATCGGTCGATGCAACAAGCCATCCAGCACTTTTTAACGCACAACCGCATTCTGGATTCGCCCCAGGATCTGGACAACGCGCCTTACATTGTCGCGGCAGGCGTCGGCCGCGTGCTGGGCGCCACGGGGGAACGCGTGCACGCCAGAGGCGCCCTTGACCCGACTCAGCCGAGCTATGGGATCTTTCGCCGAGGCAAGGTCTACACCGACCCGCGCACCGGAGAGCTGCTGGGCATCAACGCCGATGACATTGGTACCGCGCGTTTTGTCACCGCCGGTGACCTCAGTACCCTGGCCGTGCAGCGCGTCACCCAGGAAGTGCGCCCCGGTGACCGTCTGCTGCGTGTCGAAGTGCCCGTTGTCGATACCCGCGTCGATACTCCCAAGCCCGCACCCTTCGTTGAAGGACAGATTATCGATATTCCCAAGGGCGTCACCCAGATCGGTGTGCTGGATACGGTCATCCTGAACAAAGGGCGCCGAAACGGCCTGGTCGAAGGCCGACTGCTCAACGTGATCAAGGCCGGTGCCAGCGTGCGCGATACACTCACCGGCGCTGCGGCGAACCTGCCGGATGAACGCGCCGGCACGCTGTTGGTGTTCCGCACTTATGAAAAGCTCAGCTATGGGCTGGTGCTCAGTGCGTCACATCCGCTGGCGGTGATGGACCGTTTCGAGACTGTCCGTCAATCGCGATAAATAGCCTACTAAATAAGTTACCAACAGAGTTATCCACAGCTTGTTACGGTCAAGGATGATCCAATGTATCCGTCAAACAGCCATGAAATATCCCCGTCAGAACTGGAAGCGCGCTTACGCTTGCACAGGCTGCCGGACGTCGGTCCCAAGCGGTTTCGCGTATTGATCGAAGCGTTCGGCAGCGCGTCAAAGGCAATCAGTGCGCCTGCCAGCGCCTGGCGGGCGTTGGGCTTGCCATCCGCCAGCGCAGATGCCCGGCGCAGCCCTGAAATCCGCGACGGCGCCAGTGAGGCATTGGCCTGGCTCAGGCGCCCGGCCCAGCATTTGCTGATGTGGGACCAGCCGGATTACCCGGCGCTCCTGGCCCAGATCGATGATGCTCCGCCGCTGTTATTCGTCGCCGGCGACCCTGCAATTCTGGAAAAACCGCAACTGGCGATGGTCGGCAGTCGGCGCGCCTCACGTCCCGGCATGGACACGGCTGCGGCGTTTTCGCGTAGTTTGGCCAGCGCCGGTTTTGTCATCACCAGTGGCCTTGCACTCGGCATCGACGGTGCGGCGCATCAGGCGGCATTGGACGTGGGAGGCCAGACAATTGGTGTGCTCGGCACCGGGCTCGAAAACTTTTATCCACAGCGCCATCGACGTCTCGCTGCCGCGATGATTGCCCAAGGCAGTGCCGTGGTTTCCGAGTTTCCGCTGGATGCCGCGCCCCAGGCCGGCAACTTCCCACGGCGCAATCGCATCATCAGTGGTCTTTCCCTCGGCGTGCTGGTGGTGGAGGCCAGCATGGCCAGCGGCTCGCTGATCACCGCGAAGCTGGCGGCCGAGCAAGGGCGCGAGGTGTATGCGATCCCGGGCTCCATTCATCATCCCGGCGCCAAGGGCTGTCACCAGTTGATCCGTGAGGGTGCGACGCTGGTGGAAACCATCGAACATATCCTGGAAGGCTTGCGTGGCTGGCAGGCATTGTCGCGTCCGACGCCGACGCCTGTGACTCACCCGCTGGTGGCGCTACTGCACGCCTCGCCCCACACCAGCGAAGCCTTGGCGATTGCCAGTGGGCGGCCGCTGTCGCAGGTGCTGGCGACCCTCACGGAGCTGGAACTGGAAGGCCAGGTGATCTGTGAAAGCGGGCGCTGGCTTGCACGCTGCCAGCTTTTGTAGCAGCCAGTTTTTTGGAACTGGGTTTTGTAACGAAGATCGGTAAACTGCGCAGAGCTTTAGTCTGGAGAGTGAGCAATGGTCAACAGGTGGCGTGTGCTGGAAACCGCACGGGAAATTCGCGCAGGTGCGGTGATTGCTTATCCGACCGAAGCAGTTTGGGGGTTGGGCTGCGACCCGTGGAACGAAGAAGCGGTAGACCGTTTGCTCGCCATCAAGAATCGCTCGGTGGACAAGGGCCTGATCCTGGTGGCGGACAACATTCGCCAGTTCGATTTTCTGTTCGAAGACTTCCCGCAGGAGTGGATCGACCGCATGGCCAGTACGTGGCCGGGGCCGAACACCTGGCTGGTGCCTCATCAGGACTTGTTGCCCGAATGGATCACCGGTGTGCACGACACGGTCGCGCTGCGGGTTACGGACCATCCACTGGTGCGGGATCTGTGCTCGTTGGTGGGCCCGTTGATTTCCACCTCGGCCAACCCTCAGGGCCGCCCGGCTGCGCGCACGCGGATTCGCGTAGAGCAGTATTTCCGCGGGCAAGTGGATCTGGTGCTGGGCGGGGCGTTGGGCGGGCGCAAGAACCCGAGCCTGATTCGCGATCTGGTGACGGGTGAGGTGGTGCGTCCCTCGTAGGGCTTTTGTGGCGAGGGAGCTTGCTCCCGTTGGGCCGCGAAGCGGCCCCAAAACAGGCAATGGTGTTTTTCAGGTAAACCGCATTCTCTGGTTTTGGGCCTGCTTCGCAGGCCAACGGGAGCAAGCTCCCTCGCCACAAAGGGCAGTCAAGGCAGCAAAATGGTTGAACCCGTGGTACGCCGCGCCGACAACGCCGTCTGCGCCTTCGCCGCATCCGCCAGCGCGTACCGCTGGTTGATATCAATGCGCACCTTGCCGCTGTTGATCATCGCAAACAGATCGTCCGCCATCGCTTGCAGGTTCGCCGGATTGTTGGCGTAGGTCGCGAGGGTCGGCCGGGTTACGTACAGCGAACCTTTGGCCGACAGAATCCCCAGGTTCACCCCATCCACGGCGCCCGATGCATTGCCGAAGCTCACCACCAGCCCACGCGGTGCCACACTGTCCAGCGAGGTCAGCCATGTGTCCTTGCCGACGCCGTCATAGACCACCGGTACCTTTTTGCCGTCAGTCAATTCCAGCACGCGCTGTGCGACGTTTTCCTTGCTGTAGTCGATGGTTTCCCAGGCACCGAGGGATTTTGCCACGGCGGCTTTTTCCGGCGAACTGACGGTGCCGATCAACTTCACGCCCAGGGCCTTGGCCCATTGGCAGGCCAGGGAGCCCACACCGCCGGCCGCGGCATGGAACAGGATGGTTTCGCCGCCCTTCAATTCATAGGTCTGGCGCAGCAGGTATTGCACCGTCAGGCCCTTGAGCATGGCGCCGGCGGCCTGTTCGAAGCTGATGCCGTCCGGCAGGTGTACCAGATTGGCGGCGGGCAGTACGTGGAATTGGCTGTAGGCACCCAGCGGGCCGCTGCCGTAGGCCACGCGGTCGCCGACCTTGAACTGGGTGACTTCACTGCCGACGGCATCCACCACGCCGGCGCCTTCCGCGCCCAGGCCCGATGGCAAGGCCGGCGGTGCATACAGGCCGCTACGGAAATAAGTGTCGATGAAGTTCAGGCCAATCGCCTCGTTGCGCACGCGCACCTGCTGTGGGCCAGGCTCCGCTGGCGTGTAGTCCACATACTCGAGCACGTCGGGGCCACCATGGGTACTGAACTGGATACGTTTTGCCATCTGCCTTCTCCTTGGGTCGAATTCGCGTAGCCCCCTATCCCACTCCTAAGCTTGATCCTCGTCAACTGCGGCGAACCTGAGCGCAGTGGTATCCTGTGCGCCCATTTGCCGCCGACGCCCACTGGCCTCGCGTAGCGTTGCCCGATTCAAGGTGATCTCATGACTACCCGCACCGAGGCTGTCAAAGCCTACCTGCTCGACCTGCAAGACCGCATTTGCAGCGCCCTGGAAACCTTTGAGACGGACACTCGCTTTACCGAAGACGCCTGGACCCGGCCAGCAGGCGGTGGCGGTCGCACCCGTGTGATTGCAAACGGCGCGGTGATCGAAAAAGGCGGCGTTAACTTTTCCCACGTGTTCGGCAGCGGTCTCCCACCCTCCGCCAGCGCGCATCGCCCTGAACTGGCCGGTCGCGGTTTTGAAGCCCTTGGCGTGTCCTTGGTGATCCACCCGCACAACCCCCACGTGCCGACGTCCCACGCCAACGTACGTTTTTTTATCGCCGAAAAAGAAGGCGAAGAGCCGGTGTGGTGGTTCGGTGGCGGCTTCGACCTCACGCCCTACTACGGTAACGATGAAGACTGCGTCCACTGGCACCGTGTGGCCGAGCAGGCCTGTGCGCCATTCGGCCCGGACGTGTATGCGCGCTACAAGGCGTGGTGCGACACTTATTTCCATATCAAGCACCGCAACGAGCCCCGCGGCATCGGCGGTCTGTTCTTCGATGATTTGAACGAGTGGGACTTCGACACCTGCTTCGCCTTCATTCGCGCCATCGGGGATGCCTACATCGACGCCTACCTGCCGATCGTGCAGCGTCGCAAAGCCACGGCCTATACCGCGCAGCAACGTGAATTCCAGGAATTCCGTCGCGGCCGCTACGTTGAATTCAACCTGGTCTACGACCGTGGCACCCTGTTCGGCCTGCAATCGGGTGGGCGTACCGAGTCGATCCTGATGTCGCTGCCGCCCCAAGTGCGCTGGAGCTATGACTGGAAGGCCGAGGCCGGCAGCGAAGAAGCGCGTCTTACCGAGTATTACCTGCAGGACCGCGACTGGCTCGGCGTTGCAGTGCCCAAGGCGGCGGTCTGATGGATCGTTATGTCGTCTTCGGTAACCCCATCGGCCACAGCAAGTCGCCGCTGATTCACCGTATGTTCGCCGAGCAGACTGGCGAACAACTGGACTACAGCACCTTGCTCGCACCGCTGGAGGATTTTACCGGCTGCGCTCGTGAGTTTTTTCTGCAAGGCCGGGGTGCCAACGTCACCGTGCCGTTCAAGGAGGAGGCCTACCGCCTGGCCGACAGCCTCACCGAGCGCGCCCAACGTGCCGGTGCGGTGAACACCTTGAGCAAGCTGGCCGATGGCACCTTGTTGGGCGACAACACCGACGGCGCGGGCCTGGTGCGTGACCTGACGGTCAACGCCGGGGTGCGCCTCGAAGGCAAACGCATCCTGTTGCTGGGCGCCGGTGGCGCGGTACGCGGAGCGCTGGAGCCGTTGCTGGCCGAGCGACCCTCGTCGTTGATCATTGCCAACCGCACCGTGGAAAAAGCTGAATTGCTTGCCGAGTTGTTCGACGATCTGGGCCCTGTATCCGCCAGCGGTTTCGACTGGCTGCGTGAGCCGGTGGACGTGATCATCAATGCAACGTCCGCCAGCCTTTCAGGCGATGTACCGCCGATTGCCGGCAGCTTGATCGAACCGGGCAAGACCTTTTGCTACGACATGATGTACGCCAAGGAGCCGACTGCGTTCTGTCGCTGGGCCAGTGAGCAGGGTGCAGCGGTAGCGATGGACGGCCTGGGCATGCTGGTTGAACAGGCAGCCGAAGCGTTCTTCCTGTGGCGCGGTGTGCGTCCGGAGTCGGCGCCGGTGTTGGCGGAGCTGCGCCGCCAGTTGGCTTAGCGCCTATCTAAAGTGGGCCCAGTTTTAACCGCGTTCAGTCTTCAAAATGGATGGGGCATCTATCGGTCCCCTCCAGCTTCTTCAACTCCTCAACCACCTGCGGCCTGGCTCGGCGCAATGTCAAACTGCGTCCCAGACCGCGCAACCGCCGCGCCTCCTGATGCAGCATCTCCACCCCGGAATAGTCGATAAAGTTGATCTGCTGCGCCTCGATCACCACCTTTTCGCCCTGCAAGCTTTGCAGACGCACTTGCAGATAGTGGCTGGCACCAAAAAAGATCGAGCCGCCGACCCGCAGTACATCTTCTTCTCCATCCCGCCATTGCTGAACCCGTGGCTGCGAGGTGCGTTTGAGGTAGAAGAACAATGAGGCCAGCACCCCCGCATAGATCGCCGTTTGCAGCTCCAGCAACAAAGTGGCGATGCAGGTGAGGCTCATCACCACAAACTCGGCGCGACTGACCCGGAACAGCGCGCGGATGCCGCGATGGTCCACCAGCCCCAGCAGATCAGCAGGATGCTCGCCGCCATGCTCGGGATCGGGATATGCGCGATCAGCGCCGCGCCAAACAGTGCGAAAAGTGCCACCCACAACGCGGAAAACACCCCGGCCAGCGGCGAACAGGCACCGGCTTCATAGCTGAGGCCTGAACGGGTAAAAGAACCGGCTGACAAGTAGCCAGAGAAAAATCCGCCGACAATGTTGGATAAACCCTGCGCACGCACTTCCTGATTCGCGTCGAGCAATTGCTGCGAACGGGCCGACAGCGAGCGGGCAATCGACAGGCTGGTCACCAGCCCCAGCATGCCCACCGCCACGGCACTCGGGAGCAGGCGCAGGATCATGTCCAAGTCCATCGGCAACGGGCTGAACGGCGGCAGTTTGCCGATAAACGAACTGACGCGCGCCACATGCCCGAACATCGAAGGCGACAACCAGGCTGCCAGGCTGCTCAATGTCAGGGCGATTAACAGCGTTGGCCAGCGTGGCATCAGGTACTTGAGCAGTGCGCCCACCAGCAGGGTGCCCAGGCCCAGGGCCAGCGAGGCGTGGTCCCACTCGCCGGCATGCTCGATCAGCGCCAGCAGGCTATTGATCGCCGTGGCCTGGCTCGGCAAAACCAGCCCCAGCAGGTTGGGTAACTGCCCCAGGGCGATCACCACGGCGGCGCCCAGGGTGAACCCCAGCACCACCGAATGAGAGACGAAATTTACCAGCGCGCCGAAGCGCAGCATGCCCAATAACCACTGGAAAACGCCGGCGAGGAATGTCAGCAGTAGGATGAGCGTGATGTAGTCCTGCGATCCCGGCACGGCCAGCGGGCTGACGCTGGCGTAGAGCACGATGGAAATCGCCGCCGTCGGGCCGCAGATCAGGTGCCAGGACGAGCCCCACAGGCACGCGATCAGTACCGGGATGATGGCGGCGTATAGGCCGTACTCTGGTGGGAGGCCGGCGATCAATGCGTAGGCAATTGACTGTGGCAGGGCGAGAACCGCGCCACTGAGGCCGACGATTGCATCCCGGCCGACGCGGGCGCGGGTTTGGCGCGGGAGCCAGCTGAGGAAGGGGAAAAGTGTATGGCGGTTGGGCCGGGGCATTTATAACTCGGCTGAAAAGGTTTGACTCAAGGGTATCAGTACACGCCAATCCCTGTGGGAGGGGGCTTGCTCCCTCCCACATTGGCACAATGCAAGGCTTTAGAGTTTGGCTTTTACCGCCGCCAACGCATCCTGGCCATCCACGGTTTTTACACCCTCCAGCCATTTATCCAGCACCGCCGGATTGGCCTTGATCCACGCCTTCGCCGCCTCTGCATTGCTGACCTTGTTGTTGGCCACCTCAGCCATGATGCTGTTCTCCATTTCCTGGGTGAAGCTCAGGTTGGTCAGCAGTTTTCCTACGTTCGGGCAGGCCTGTGCATACCCTTTACGGGTCAGGGTATATACGCTGCCGGTGTCGCCAAAATACTTCTCGCCGCCCTTGAGATAGTGCATTTTCAACTGCACGTTCATGGGGTGCGGGGTCCAGCCGAGGAAGGTGACGAAGCGCTGTTTCTTCACTGCCCGTGAGACTTCGGCGAGCATCGCCTGTTCGCTGGACTCGATCAGCTTCCACTGGCCCATATCAAAGTCGTTCTTCTTGATGATCTCCTGCAACGAGATGTTCGCCGCGCGCCGGAGCCGATGCCGTAGATCTTCTTGTCGAACTTATCGGCAAACTTATTCAGGTCGGCAAAATCATGTACACCCGCGTCCCACACATAGTCCGGCACGGCGAGGGTGAATTCGGTGCCGTCGAGGTTCTTGGCCAGTTGCACCACCTCGCCATTGGCCACGAACTTGTCGTAAAAGCCTTGCTGCGCCGGCATCCAGTTGCCGAGGAACACATCCACCTGGCCATCCTTGAGCCCGCCAAAGGTGATCGGCACCGCCAGGGTGTCGACTTTCGCCTTGTAGCCCATGCCCGTCAGCAGGAACCCGGTGATGGCATTGGTCGCGGCAATGTCGCTCCAGCCGGGATCGGCCATTTTCACCGTTTCGCAACTGGCGTCTGCGTACACATTGGCGCTGCTTAACGCCAGAATGCCCAGCACTACCGTTAATTTTTGCATGGCCTTCCCTCTGTATTTATTGGTTTTGGCAGGGTTGTGGATAACGTGCCTTGCGCTCCAGGTCGTCGAGGTCTATGTGGTTGCGCATGTATTGCTGACTGGCGTCCACCAGTGGCTGGTGATCCCAGCTCTTCAGCTTGCCCTGGGTCAGCGCCTCGAATACCAGGCGACGGCGGCGTTGGCTGGCGAGCACTTGCTGGTGGATCGCCGGGATGTCCCATTTGGCCCGTGCCTCGTCCAGGAAGGCGGCAAACAGCGCCTGATGCCGCGGCGACTGGCTGAGTTCCTCCTGCTCCCGTGGGTCGTTGTGTACATCGAACAGTAGACACGGGTCGTCTTCGCTGTAGATGAATTTATAAGCGCCCCGGCGAATCATCATCAGCGGGCTGATGGTGCCTTCGGCCATGTATTCGCCGAACACTTCGTCGTGCCCACCCTGCCCTTGCAAGTGCGGCACCAGCGAGCGGCCGTCCAGCGGCAGGCGTGGGTCCAGCTCGCCGCCGGCCAGCTCCACCAGCGTGGGCAGCAGGTCGGCGGTGGACACGGCTTTTGATACGCGCCCCGCCGCGAACTGCCCCGGCGCGCTGACCAGCAGCGGTACGCGGGCGGCCATTTCAAACCAGTGCATTTTGTACCAGAGGCCACGCTCGCCGAGCATGTCGCCGTGATCGCCGGAGAACACGATGATGGTGTCGTCGCCAGGCCGGTGTCTTCCAGGGTTTGCAGCAGCTTGCCGACATTACTGTCGATGTAGCTGCAGGCACCGAAGTAGGCGCGGCGCGCATCGCGGATCTTATCCACGGGCAGTGGTTTGTCCCACAGGTCATAGACCTTGAGCAGGCGCTGGGAATGTGGGTCGAGATCACGCTGTGCCGCAGTTGCAGGCAAAGGGATGTCGCTGTCGTCGTACAGGTCCCAGAACGGTTTGGGAATGGTGTACGGGTCGTGGGGATGGGTCATCGACACGGTCAGGCAGAACGGCTGGTCGCCGTCCTCGCGAATATGGTCGAACAGATATTGCTGGGCCTTGAATACCACTTCTTCGTCGAAATCCAGCTGGTTGGTGCGCACGCATGGGCCGGCTTGCAGCACCGAAGACATGTTGTGGTACCAGCTGGGGCGTACGTGCGGCTCATCCCAGTTCACCGCCCAGCCATAGTCGGCGGGATAGATGTCGCTGGTCAGGCGTTCTTCATAGCCATGCAACTGGTCGGGGCCGCAGAAGTGCATCTTGCCTGACAGCGCGGTGCGGTAGCCGAGGCGCCGCAGGTAGTGAGCATAGGTGGGGACATCGGCGGGAAAATCCGCCGCGTTGTCGTAGGCGCCGATCTTGCTCGGCAGTTGCCCGCTGACCAGTGTGAAGCGCGATGGCGCACACAGCGGGCTGTTGCAATATGCAGCGTCGAATACCACGCCTTGCTCGGCGAGGCGGATCAAGTTCGGCAGCTTGATGGGCGAAGAACCGTAGAACGGGAGCAACGGCGCGGCCATTTGATCGGCCATGATGAAAAGAATGTTCTTGCGCTTCATGGGTTCTCGGCATTCCATAGGCGGTGTTTATGCGAATGAGCATGAAGCCCATGTAAATTGGGGTAAAGCCCATGAAAGGCAATGTCTAGGATAAGCACGGCTTATGTATGAATCTCTCGGTGATGTGTCCCTCGACCTGCTGCGCGTATTCGAAGCAGCGGCTCGTCATCGCAGCTTTACGGCGGCGGCAATGGAGTTGGGCACCACCCAGCCGGCGATCAGCCAGCAGATCAAGCGCCTGGAAGAACAACTGGCGATTCGCCTGTTTGATCGGATCTACCGCGGCATTGAGCTGACCGAGGCCGGCGCGGTGCTGTTCGAACACGCCCAGGGTGGTTTACAGACCATCAACGCGGGCCTCAGCGCCATCACCCAACAGGACCAGCACGAAGTGCTGCAAGTGGCCACCGACTTCGCCTTCGCCGCCTATTGGCTGATGCCGCGCCTGCATCGCTTCCACCAGGCCAACCCGCAGGTCGATGTGAGCCTGGTGACCAGCGAGCGCAACCACGCCACCCTGCGCAGCGACATCGATGTGGCGGTGCTGTTTGGCGATGGGCGTTTCAAACAGGGCGACAGCCTGTGGCTGTTCAACGAGGAAGTCTTCCCGGTGTGCAGCCCGCAGTGGCTCAAGGACCAGGCCGCGCCGCTGACCCTGCACAACCTGCACGATGTGCCCCTGCTGCACCTGCGCCAGGAAAACAACAGCCGGTGGTTCGACTGGAGTGGAGTGTTTCGCGAGCTGGGCATCACCGTTGCGCCGACGCCAGGCCAGTTGCGCTTCGACAACTACACCCTGCTGATCCAGGCAGCGATTGCCGGTCAAGGCGTGGCCATCGGCTGGCGCCACCTGGTGGATAACCTGCTGGAGCAGAACTGGCTGTGCCGGCCGATCGGCAACACGGTGATCTCCCGCTTCGGCTATTACGTCGTGCAGCCGCAGCGCAAACGCCGGGGGCAGTTGGTTGAGCGTTTTGTCGATTGGCTGGTGGCGGAGCAGGCCAGCAGCGCGCAGTCATTGACCGGGCTGGCACTGCCGTCGATTGCGGTCTAGCATCTGGCGCACAGTGGGTAGGGAGTTCCGCATGCAACGTATCAAGGGCTATCACGCCCACATCTACTTTGATGCCAGCACCATCGACCAGGCGCGCACCCTGTGCGAAGACGGTGCAAAACTGTTCCCGCTGCGCATGGGGCGCGTGCATGAGCGCCCCGTGGGCCCGCACCCCGACTGGAGCTGCCAACTGGCCTTCGACCCCGAATACATCGGCGTGGTGCTGCCGTGGCTGGCGCTGAATCGCAATGGGCTGGTGGTGTTCCTGCACCCTGAAACCGGCGATGAGCTCAAGGACCACACCGATCACGCCATCTGGATGGGCGCGATGCGCACGCTGGACCTGTCTGCTTTTTAACCATCCTTTCTGATCTGCAATCCTTTACTTCTTTAAAGGATGTAGGGATTTGCGCAGTAATCTCCCACTATATGGGATAGATATTTATATATTGAGATATCGCCAGGCTTAGGTTTATATTCGCCCATCTGCTTTTTTCAGCACCCACTCATTTCAGGTGAAGCGATGCAGGCGCAATTGATCGCGCTCGATTGGGGAACCAGCTCCCTTCGTGCTTACAAACTCGGCCCCGCAGGCGTGGTGCTGGAACAGCGCTCGCTGGCGTCGGGCATCATGCATTTGCCCAGCGAGGCCCGGGAGATTGCCGGCGTGCTGTGCAGCGATGGCTTCGAATTGGCCTTCGATGCGGCGTGCGGCGATTGGCTCGAGGCTGAACCTGGCTTGCCGGTGATCGCCTGCGGCATGGTCGGCAGCGCCCAGGGCTGGAGCGAGGCGGCGTATCGCAACACCCCCGTCGACGTCGCCAGCCTGGGCCAGGCACTGCACAAGGTGCTCAGCCTGCGGGGTGTCGAGGTGCATATCGTGCCCGGCGTGATTGAGCAGGTCGGTTTGCCCAATGTGATGCGCGGCGAAGAAACCCAAGTGCTGGGTGTATTGCCCGGGCTGGAGACCGAGGTGTTGATTGGCCTGCCGGGCAGCCACTCCAAGTGGGTCGAGGTGGTGGGCGGCCGCATCACCCACTTCGACACCTTTATGACCGGCGAGGTGTTTGCGGTGTTGAGCAAGCACAGCCTCCTGGGCCGCACCCAAAAGCCTTCTGAAACATTCCAGGCCGATGCCTTTGACCGAGGCGTGCACGTGGCGCTGTCCGACGAGGGCGAGCGTGGCGTGCTGTCGACGCTGTTCAGTGCGCGCACCTTGGGCCTGACCGCGCAACTTTTGCCCGAACAGCAGCCCGACTACCTGTCCGGCCTGTTGATCGGTCACGAACTGGCCGGTCTGCCGGACCGCGCAAAACACTTGCCGATCATCCTGGTCGGCGCCGCCCCCCTCTGCGCCCGCTATCAACGCGCCCTCGCCCGTTGTGGCTTTGCCCATGTGAGCCTGGCGCAAGAGGCCACCGAGCGCGGCCTGTGGCAACTGGCCGTGGCGGCCGGGCTCACTCAACCTGTATAGGAGGCCTGACATGCTCAAGCAAGCACTCGCACAAAACGGTTTGATCGCGATCCTGAGGGGTGTGCGCCCGGACGAAGCCAAGGCGGTCGGCCAAGTGCTGTACGACGCCGGTTTTCGCGTGATCGAAGTCCCGCTCAATTCGCCGGACCCCTACACCAGCATCCGCACCCTGCGCGACAGCTTGCCCGCCGATTGCCTGATCGGTGCCGGCACGGTGTTGACGCCCGAGCAGGTCGAGCAGGTGAGAGCGGCCGGCGGCCAAGTGATCGTCATGCCCCACAGCGATGCCAAGGTGCTGCGCGCCGCCAAGGCTGCGGGCCTGTACCTGTCGCCGGGTGTGGCCACGCCTACCGAAGCCTTCGCCGCGCTGGCCGAAGGTGCCGACGTATTGAAGCTGTTTCCGGCCGAGCAAATGGGCCCGGCGGTGATCAAGGCGTGGCTGGCGGTATTGCCACAGGGCACGTTGTTGCTGCCGGTGGGCGGCATTAACCCCGACAACATGCAGGTGTTCACCGACGCCGGCGCCAAAGGGTTCGGGCTGGGGTCCGGGTTGTTCAAGCCGGGTATGACCGCCGATCAAGTCGCGAGTCGGGCCCAGGCGTATGTCGCCGCCTGGAAAGCCCTGAGCTGAGATCAAATTCCGCGCCCACAGGCGCCGCATCTATAAGAGAGATAACAGATGAAAATCACCAAACTGACGACCTTTATCGTCCCGCCGCGCTGGTGCTTCCTCAAGGTCGAAACCGACCAGGGCGTGACCGGTTGGGGCGAGCCCGTGGTCGAAGGCCGTGCTCATACCGTGGCCGCCGCCGTTGAAGAACTGTCCGACTACCTGATCGGTAAAGACCCACGCAACATCGAAGACATCTGGACCGTGCTCTATCGCGGCGGCTTCTACCGGGGCGGCGCCGTGCACATGAGCGCCCTCGCCGGCATCGACCAGGCGCTGTGGGACATCAAGGGCAAGGCCCTTGGCGTCTCCGTCAGCGACCTGCTCGGTGGCCAGGTGCGTGACAAGATCCGCGTGTATTCGTGGATCGGTGGCGACCGCCCGGCCGACACCGCCCGCGCCGCCAAAGAGGCCGTGGCCCGTGGTTTTACCGCCGTGAAAATGAACGGCACCGAAGAACTGCAGTTCGTCGACAGCTTCGAAAAAGTCGACCTGGCCCTGGCCAACGTCGCGGCCGTGCGTGATGCGGTCGGTCCTAACGTCGGCATCGGTGTCGACTTCCATGGTCGAGTGCACAAGCCCATGGCCAAGGTGCTGATGAAGGAGCTGGACCCGTACAAGCTGATGTTTATCGAAGAGCCGGTGCTCAGCGAAAACTACGAAGCGCTCAAGGAGCTGGCGCCGCTGACCAGCACCCCGATTGCCCTGGGCGAGCGTCTGTTCTCGCGTTGGGACTTCAAGCGTGTACTCAGCGAAGGCTACGTCGACATCATCCAGCCGGATGCTTCCCACGCCGGCGGCATCACCGAAACCCGCAAAATCGCCAACATGGCCGAAGCCTACGATGTGGCCCTGGCCCTGCACTGTCCGCTGGGCCCGATTGCCTTGGCCGCTTGCCTGCAACTGGACGCGGTTTGCTACAACGCGTTTATCCAGGAGCAAAGCCTGGGCATTCACTACAACGAGAGCAACGACTTGCTCGACTACGTGCGCGACCCTGGCGTGTTCGACTATGACCAAGGCTTTGTGAAGATCCCCAACGGGCCAGGCCTGGGTATCGAGATCAACGAGGAGTACGTGATCGAGCGCGCCGCCATCGGCCATCGCTGGCGCAACCCGATCTGGCGCCATGCCGATGGCAGCTTTGCCGAGTGGTGATTCCCTCCTGAAGGAACACGGTTAAACATGTGGCAGGGGGCTTGCTCTCTTCCACATTTTGATTCGGTTTCATCAGTAAGTCCGTCCTCAATAAACATAAAAAGAGGCACTTCCCATGCATCCTGAATCCCTCACCGGACAGGCTTCTTTAGTCACGCCTAGCCGAAAGCGCTTTTTCATCATGGTGCTGCTGTTCATCACCGTGGTCATCAACTACCTCGACCGCAGCAACCTGTCGATTGCCGCCCCTGCACTGACCAGCGAGTTGGGTATCGACCCGGTGCACGTCGGCCTGATTTTCTCCGCATTCGGCTGGACCTACGCCGCCATGCAGATCCCCGGCGGCTGGCTGGTCGACCGAGTGCCGCCGCGCATTCTCTACACCGCCGCCCTGCTGCTGTGGTCGATCGCCACCGTGATGCTGGGCTTTGCCGCCAGTTTCATTGCGCTGTTCGTGCTGCGCATGGCCGTCGGTGCGTTGGAGGCGCCGGCCTACCCGATCAACAGCCGCGTGGTCACCACCTGGTTTCCCGAGCGCGAGCGTGCGACGGCGATTGGCTTTTACACCTCGGGGCAATTCGTCGGGCTGGCGTTTCTCACGCCGGTACTGGCCTGGCTGCAGCATGAGTTTGGCTGGCACATGGTGTTTGTCACCACCGGCGGCGTCGGCATCCTGTGGGCGGTGATCTGGTACGCGGTGTACCGCGAGCCAAAGGATTTCAAAGGCGCCAACGAGGCTGAAATCCAGTTGATCCGCGACGGCGGCGGCCTGGTGGACATGCAGGCGCAAACCGCCAAGGCACCGTTCAGTTGGGTCGATCTGGGTATCGTGCTGAGCAAGCGCAAACTCTGGGGCATCTACCTGGGGCAGTTCTGCCTGAATTCCACCTTGTGGTTCTTCCTGACGTGGTTCCCGACCTACCTGGTGAAATATCGCGGCATGGACTTCATCAAGTCCGGCCTGCTGGCCTCGCTGCCGTTTCTGGCCGCATTTGTCGGTGTGCTGTGTTCCGGGATTTTTTCCGACTGGCTGATTCGTCGGGGCGCGTCGGTGGGCTTTGCGCGCAAGTTGCCGATCATTGGCGGGCTGTTGATTTCCACGGCAATCATCGGTGCCAACTATGTGGATTCGACGGCGTGGGTCATCGCATTCCTGGCGGTGGCGTTCTTCGGCAATGGCCTGGCGTCGATTACCTGGTCGCTGGTATCGACCCTGGCACCGGCACGGTTGTTGGGCCTGACGGGGGGCGTGTTTAATTTCATCGGCAACCTGTCCGCGATTGCCACGCCGATCGTGATTGGTTTTCTGGCCAGCGGCGATTCGTTCGCGCCGGCGATTACCTACATCGCGGTGCTGGCGTTGCTGGGGGCGTTGTCCTACATATTGCTGGTGGGCAAAGTCGAGCGGATCAAGCTGGACGAATAAACGACGGCGAGGGAGCACGCTCCCTCGCCACAGCAAGCCTTACTTGCGTGCGTTGCGCACGCCTTCGGCCAGCGCCGCGCAATGGCTCAATACGCCATCAATCGCCTGCTGTTCGCTGCTGGCATTGGCGATGTGATCGATCAGCGCCGACCCCACTACCACACCGTCCGCCAGGCGCGCGATGGCCGCGGCCTGTTCCGGCGTGCGGATGCCGAAACCGATGCTGATCGGCAGGTCGGTGTGGCGACGCAGGCGCGTCACGGCCTCTTCGACGTGTTCCAGGGTGGCGGCACCGGCGCCGGTCACACCCGCTACCGACACGTAGTACACAAAACCGGAGCTGCCATTGAGCACGGTCGGCAGCCGCACATCGTCGGTGGTCGGCGTGGTCAGGCGGATAAAGTCGATGCCGGCGGCCTGGGCCGGGTCGCACAGCTCGCCATTATGCTCGGGCGGCATGTCGACCACGATCAGGCCGTCGACACCGGCATGCTTGGCGTGCTCGATGAACGCAGGTACGCCGTATTTGTGGATGGGGTTGAAGTAGCCCATCAACACCAGCGGGGTGTCGTTGTTGTCTTTGCGGAACTCGCGGACCATCTGCAGGGTTTTCGCCAGGTTCTGCTTGGCCTCCAGCGCGCGGATGTTGGCGAGCTGGATGGCCGGGCCGTCGGCCATCGGGTCGGTGAAGGGCATGCCCAGTTCGATCACGTCGGCGCCGGCGGCCGGCAGACCCTTGAGGATCGCCAGGGAGGCGTCATACCCCGGGTCGCCGGCAGTGACGAAGGTCACCAGGGCGGCGCGGTTTTGTTCTTTGAGCTGGGCAAAGCGCGTTTGCAGGCGGCTCATCAGTGTTTCTCCTGCTTAGACTGTTCCATGTGGTGCATCACGGTTTGCATGTCTTTGTCGCCACGGCCGGACAGGTTGACCACCATCAGGTGATCCTTCGGCAGGGTCGGTGCGCGTTTGAACACTTCGGCCAGGGCGTGGGCGCTTTCCAGTGCAGGAATAATCCCTTCCAGGCGGCAGCATTTATGGAAGGCTTCCAGTGCTTCGTCATCGGTCACCGAGGTGTACTGGACGCGGCCAATATCATGCAACCACGCGTGTTCCGGGCCGATGCCTGGGTAATCGAGGCCTGCGGAAATCGAGTGGGCGTCGATGATCTGACCATCGTCGTCCTGCAGCAGGAAGGTACGGTTGCCGTGCAGCACGCCCGGTACGCCGCCGTTGAGGCTGGCGGCGTGCTTGCCGGTTTCGATACCGTGACCGGCGGCTTCAACGCCGATGATTTCGACGCTGGTGTCATCCAGGAACGGGTGAAACAGGCCCATGGCGTTGGAGCCGCCGCCGATACATGCCACCAGGCTGTCCGGCAGGCGGCCTTCCTGTGCTTGCAGCTGGGTGCGGGTTTCCTTGCCGATCACCGCCTGGAAGTCGCGGACCATCGCCGGGTACGGGTGTGGGCCGGCTACGGTGCCGATCAGGTAGAAGGTGCTGTCGACGTTGGTCACCCAGTCACGCAGGGCTTCGTTCATCGCGTCTTTGAGGGTGCCGGTGCCGGCGACCACCGGAATCACTTCGGCGCCCAACAGCTTCATGCGGAACACGTTGGCCTGTTGGCGCTCGATGTCGGTGGTGCCCATATAGATCACGCATTGCAGGCCAAAGCGCGCCGCGACGGTGGCGGTGGCCACGCCGTGCATGCCGGCGCCGGTCTCGGCGATGATGCGTTTTTTGCCCATGCGCCGCGCCAGCAGGATCTGGCCGATGCAGTTGTTGATCTTGTGCGCGCCGGTGTGGTTCAGCTCTTCACGCTTGAGGTAGATCTTGGCGCCACCACAGAACTCAGTCAGGCGCTCGGCGAAATACAGCGGGCTCGGGCGACCCACGTAGTCGCGCTGGAAGTAGGCCAATTCCTCGTTGAAGGCCGGATCAATCTTGGCCGCTTCGTATTCGCGAGCCAGTTCGAGGATCAACGGCATCAGGGTTTCAGCGACGTAACGGCCGCCGAACGCGCCAAACAGGCCGTTGGCGTCGGGGCCGTTGCGTAGATCGGTCTGGGACTGAGTCATGGGACGCTCCAGGGGAAAAGGGGTGTAGGAAACAATGAGGGCCACTCTACCCCTGACGCGCCAGGCTGAAAACCGATAAGATCGCCGCAACCTGTCAGGAAAACTCACAGATGAGCCGAGACCTTCCGCCCCTTAACGCCCTGCGTGCCTTTGAAGCCACCGCTCGGCTAAACAGCGTCAGCCAGGCCGCCGAACAGCTGCATGTGACCCATGGTGCAGTGAGTCGCCAATTGAAGGTGTTGGAAGAGCACTTGGGGGTCAGCCTTTTTGTCAAGGATGGGCGTGGCCTTAAACTCACAGATGCCGGGGCTCGGCTGCGCGATGCCAGCTTCGAAGCGTTTGAACGTTTAAGAGACGTGTGCGCTGAGCTCACTCAAAGCAGCGCGGATGCACCGTTTGTGCTGGGGTGCTCGGGCAGTTTGCTGGCACGCTGGCTGATCCCGCGCCTGGGCCGCTTGAATGCCGACCTGCCGGACTTGCGCCTGCACCTGTCGGCGGGTGATGGCGATCTCGACCCGCGTCGCCCTGGCCTGGACGCTTTGCTGGTATTCGCCGAGCCGCCATGGCCGGTGGATATGCAAGTGTTTGAACTGGCCAGCGAGCGCATCGGCCCAGTGATGAGCCCGCGTTTCGCCGGTTACGAGCGTTTGCGCCAGGCGCCAGCATCAGCCCTGTGCGGCGAGCCGCTGTTGCACACCACCTCGCGTCCTCAGGCCTGGCCTATTTGGGCGCAACAACACGCCATCGCGCCCGATGCGTTGAAACACGGTCAGGGTTTTGAGCATTTGTATTATTTGCTGGAGGCAGCGGTGGCGGGGTTGGGGGTGGCGATTGCGCCTGAGCCGCTGGTGGCAGAGGATCTGCGTGCGGGTCGCCTGGCGGCGCCGTGGGGGTTCACTGAAACTCCGGCACATCTGGCGCTGTGGCTACCCAAGCGCGCCGCGGACGGACGCGCTCGGCAGTTGGCGCAGTGGCTCAAGGCTGAGCTGATGCGCCAACCGAGTTAGCCGGTCTATCAGTCACCGCGTTTGCACAGCAGGTACGCCGCCAGCAGACCCAGCGCGCCTACCGCGACACCGGCTGTAGTCCATGGGTGCTCTTGTGCGTAGTCACGAGTGGCAACGCCGGTTTCGCGAATTTTGACTTTGCTTTCTTCGTAGGCGTCGCTGATCAGGTGGCGCGAGTGCTTGAGGGCGTTCTCGGCGTTGCTTTTCAGGGCCTTCAGGGTCTTGCGCGACTCATCGGACGCATCGTCCTTGAGGCTCTCAAGGGACTTGAGCAGGCTCGAAATCTCGGCTTCCATGCTTTCCAGCGACGCTTTGCGTAAAGAAGTGTTGGCCATGTGGACATCTCCTGAAAGTGATTGAGTGGCGTGTGTAGATACCGACTGCGCCGGGTTCAGAAAGTGCAGTAAATCTGAACTTTCGGGTAGGAACGGTCGCCAGAGGCAGTATGAACTTTGACTGCTAGGCTTTATTGACGACCCTCAGGAGAAACGCTATGTCTGATCATCACACCTACAAGAAAGTCGAATTGGTCGGTTCCTCGACCACCAGCATCGAAGATGCGATCAACAATGCGATCGCCGAGGCCAACAAGAGCCTCAAGCATCTGGAATGGTTCGAAGTGACCGAAACCCGTGGTCATATTGAAAACGGCAAGGTCGCCCACTACCAGGTCACGCTCAAGGTGGGATTCCGAATTGCCAGTAGTTGATCCGCTGAGTTGAACTTGCTGGCTGGCCGATTGCCATAACCTGCGCTACAACGATGGGGTGCCGACGCGAAAAGCGTCGGCATGTTCTTTTCGATCAGCGCAAGGAAAGTAACGGATGAAAAAGTTTCTGCTAGCGGTAGGTTTGTTGAGCATTGCGGGTACGGCCCTGGCGGCGGGCAAGCCTTGTGAAGAGCTGAAAAGCGAGATTGCAGCGAAAATCGACGCCAAAGGTGCTTCGGGTTATTCGCTGGAAATCGTGGATAAAGGTGCTGCGGCCGACGCAAAAGTGGTCGGTACCTGCGAAGGGGGCACCAAGGAAATCGTCTACAAGCGCGGTTGATTCCGTGTTGCAGACATAAAAAACCGACGCAGGTGCGTCGGTTTTTTTTCGTCTGCGGTTCAGCCCTTCATCAACTGCGCGAGCAGTTCGTAGGAATGAATCCGGTCGGCGTGTTCATACAGGTCGCAGGTAAAGATCAGCTCATCGGCACCGGTCTGTTCGATCAGCACTTCCAATTTGGCACGTATCTTCGCCGGGCTGCCGACCATCGCCAGGCCGAGGAAACTGCCGACCGCGTCCTTTTCATGGGGCAACCACAGGCCATCCATGGTTTTGACCGGTGGACGTTGCACCAGGCTTTGGCCGCGCATCAGCGCGAGGATGCGCTGGTACACCGAAGTGGCCAGGTAGTCGGCGTGTTCATCGGTGTCGGCGGCGACCAGCGGGATGCCGAGCATCACGTAGGGTTTGTCCAGCACGGCCGAAGGCTTGAAGTGATTGCGATACACCCGAATCGCCTCATGCATCAAACGCGGTGCGAAATGGGAGGCGAAGGCGTAGGGCAAACCGCGCTCGCCGGCCAGTTGCGCACTGAACAGACTCGAGCCCAGCAGCCACACCGGTACATGGGTGCCGGTGCCCGGTACGGCTATCACGCGTTGGTCCGGCGTGCGCGGGCCCAGGTAAGCCATCAGCTCGGCGACATCTTCGGGGAAGTCATCGGCACTGCCGGAGCGCTCTCGGCGCAGGGCGCGGGCGGTCATCTGGTCGGAACCGGGTGCGCGACCCAGGCCCAGGTCGATCCGGCCGGGATACAGGCTTTCCAGGGTGCCGAACTGTTCGGCGATCACCAGCGGCGCATGGTTGGGCAGCATCACGCCGCCGGAGCCGACGCGAATCGTGGACGTGCCGCCAGCCAGATAGCCCAGCAATACCGAGGTCGCCGAGCTGGCGATGCCGTCCATGTTGTGGTGCTCGGCTACCCAGAAACGGTGGTAGCCGAACTTTTCCACGTGCTGGGCCAGGTCCAAGGAATTGCGCAGCGATTGCGCCGGACTGCCGTTGGCCCGCACGGGTACCAGGTCGAGGGTCGAGAACTTCACGTCGGACAGCGATTTCATAAGCCTGCTTCTCCAATAGGGGCGCAGGCTTCTTAGACGAACCAAAACCTGCCGCTTCATGTGCATGTTCTATGCAATGAGGGCATATACCCGAGATTCAATAGCGTGCGCGAAATTTCCTACTGATTCACTAGGTTTCTCTTACGAGTGAACTTTGGCACAGCGTCTATCCTCAGAACCCTTACTGACGCAAAACCACCGTTCGAGGAGACCGCTATGAGCATCGTAAAAAAAGCATCCGCGCATTGGGAAGGCGACCTGAAGACTGGCCTGGGTTCCATCTCCACCGAAACCGGCGTACTGCGCGAAGCACCCTACGGCTTCAAGGCGCGTTTTGAAGGCGGCAAGGGCACCAACCCTGAAGAATTGATCGGCGCGGCTCATGCCGGCTGTTTCTCCATGGCGTTCTCCATGATTCTGGGCGACGCGGGGCTTAAGGCTGACAGCATCGACACCCAGGCTGAAGTGACCCTGGACCAGGTGGATGGTGGCTTTGCGATCACCGCCGTGCATTTGATCCTCAAGGCCAAGATCCCGGGCGCAAGCCAGGCGCAGTTCGATGAGCTGAGCAAGAAGGCCAAGGAAGGATGCCCGGTATCCAAGGTGCTGAATGCGACCATTACCCTGGATGGCACGCTGGTTAACTGACACGCCTTAATGTGGGAGGGGCTTGCTCTCGATAGCCCTCTCCCACACGTTGTTCTGCGTTAAATCAGAACTCGTGTTTGCAAACTGTGGTCGAATAGCCTTATGCATCCTAGGCGCACACCCGTGCACATGCATTCAGGGAGCTTCACACATGAAACGTTTTGCCTTGGCGATCATCTGCGCTGTATTGGCCACTTCGGTCGTGGCCGCGCCAAAAGATTGTGAAGAGCTCAGGAAAGAGATTGAAGTGAATATCCAGGCCAAGGCGATTCCGTCCTACACCCTGGAAATCATCACCGCCGAAGAAGCCAAGAACCATGACAGCGCAATGATTGTGGGCTCGTGTGAAAACGGCACCAAACGCATCATTTACCAAAAAAATAACGACTGATCAGAGGCAGTTCACACTGCGTTCTTCGGCCAATAACTGTCGCGCTGAGTCATACAGCCGAATGTTGGGCGTGAAGGCCAGTGAGCGGCCTTCCAGCACATAACGTTGCCCAGCCTTGAAGTGGTCGTATTGCAAGGTCATAAAACACGTGCGGTACAGCATCTGGCTGAGGCCGCCCAGTCCACCGCCGGCGGCACCTCGAAGTCAAAGCGCACCATCAGCTCATGGGGGCCGGGCGGCATTTGGAAGTAGCGCCCGTCGTCCAGGTTCTTTCCGTCAAGCCGCTGCGCCATCACCAGTTTCGCCCCCGGCGTCGGCGTGGTGAAATCGACCCAGGCCTGTTGCGGATCGGCGGGAGGTACCGGGGTCGACGTACAGGCGCCGACGAATACGGCGGCGGCGCAAAGCAAAAACTGACGCATGACGGGCCCTCGGCGATAGGATGGGGGTTTGCGTCAGTATAAACACGAACCTATCACCCAGGAGCAGTCAGGGCATGATCAGGCGTTTTCTTCCAGGGTTGATGGTTGTGCTGCTCAGTGGTTGCTCCAGCGTCGGTTATTACAGCCAATTGGCGGACGGCCAATGGCAACTCTTGCGGGCTCGGGAACCGGTTGCCAAGGTGATTGCCGACCCATCCCGCCCGCGGCAGCTGCGTGACCATCTCACGCAATCCCAGAAAGCGCGAACCTTCGCCAGCGAGCACCTGCACCTGCCCGACAACCAGAGTTACCGGTTGTACGCCGATATTGGCCGACCCTATGTCGTCTGGAACGTCTTCGCCACGCAGGAATTTTCTCTGTCGCCTGAGAACCATTGCTTCCCCATCGCCGGTTGCGTGGCCTATCGCGGCTATTACAGCCAGGGCGCGGCGCGTGGCGAGGCGGCTTTATTGCGCCAGCAAGGCATGGACGTGTCGATAGGTGGCGTGGAGGCTTATTCCACGCTGGGCTGGTTCAACGATCCGATCATGAGCTCGATGATGAACTGGGGCGATGAACGCCTGGCCACATTGATCTTCCATGAGCTGGCGCACCAGCGCTTCTATGTGAAGGACGACACCGAGTTCAACGAGTCATTTGCCACCTTCGTCGAGCAAGAAGGCACTCGCCAGTGGCGCGCCGCTCGTGGTTTGACGCCTCAAGGCGACACGCTGTTGAAACAGCGTGACCAGTTTATCCAGCTGATCCTCGACACTCGCAAGCGCCTGGGAAAACTCTACGCCCAGCCCTTGGCAGCGGGTGTGATGCGCCAGGCCAAGGCTGCGGAATTTGAGCGGTTGCGCAGTGACTATCGCAAATTGCGCGACAGCCAATGGGGTGGCGATAAACGTTATGATGCCTGGATCAACCAGCCGATGAACAACGCGCGGCTATTGCCGTTCGGGCTGTATGACCAGTGGGTGCCGGCGTTTGCGGCGTTGTTCAGGCGGGAAGGCGGGGATTGGATGAAGTTCTATGCCGCGGTTGAGAGGCTGGGCGGATTGCCGGTGGCGCAGCGCAAGGCGGCGTTGAAACAATTGGAAGGTGTTGATTTGTAGGGCCTCATCGGGGGCAAGCCCCCGATGGCGACCTCAAGGCTGCCGCAAAAACGCCTGATGCATCTCAGCCAACGTCTCAAAATGCCAGGTCGGCGCCTCGGCACTCAATTCCTCATAACTGCCAAACCCATACCCCACTGCCGCCGAATCCAGCCCATTGCTACGCGCGCCGATCAGGTCGTGCTTGCGATCACCGATCATCAAGGTGGTGGTGGGGTCCAGGCCTTCTTCGCTCATCAAATGCGCAATCAGCTCGACCTTGTTGGTACGCGTACATCCAGCTCGCTGCCGTAGATCACCTTGAAGTGCCTGGCAAAGTCGAAATGCCGCGCGATCTCGCGGGCAAATTCCCACGGCTTGGAGGTGGCTACATAGAGCTGGCGACCCTGGCCGTTCAATGCTTCCAACAGCGGTATCACGCCATCGAACACGCGGTTTTCGTACAGCCCGGTGACCTTGAAACGTTCGCGGTAGAAGTTCACCGCTTCCCAGGCCTTGGCTTCATCGAAACCGTAAAACTGCATGAAGGCTTGCAGTAACGGCGGGCCGATGAAGTGTTCGAGCCTGGTCAGGTCCGGCTCATCGATGCCGAGTTTGCCGAGGGCGTACTGGATCGAGCGGGTGATGCCCTCGCGCGGGTCGGTGAGCGTGCCATCCAGGTCGAACAGGACGGTTTGGTAATGCAGGCTCATTGGTCGAATCCTTGCGCCAGGTGCAGGTCTTTTAGTTTCACGTAGTTCGCGGCGCTGTAGGTGAAAAAGGCGCGCTCCTTGTCAGTCAATGCGCGGACTTGTTTAACCGGGCTGCCCACGTACAAGAAACCGCTGTCGAGTTTCTTGCCTGGCGGCACCAGGCTGCCGGCACCGATGATCACGTCGTCTTCCACTACGGCGCCATCCATCACAATGCTGCCCATGCCGATCAGGATGCGGTTGCCCACGGTGCAGCCATGCAGCATGACCTTGTGGGCGATGGTCACGTCGTCGCCGATCAGCAGCGGGAAACCGTCAGGATTGAAGGGACCGGCGTGGGTAATGTGCAGCACGCAGCCATCCTGCACACTGGTGCGTGCGCCGATGCGGATGCGGTGCATGTCGCCGCGGATCACGGTCAGTGGCCAGACCGAGCTGTCGGCGCCGATTTCGACGTCGCCGATCACCACCGCCGAAACATCGACAAACGCCCCGTCGCCCAGGGTTGGCGTGTGGTTCTGATAGGTGCGAAGGGTCACGATAGGCTCTCTCTCTTCTGCTGATAGCTGCGGTGGGCGTTGATTGTAATTAAGATGGCCCCATCTTTGTCTTACCTGTTTCTTCAGCCAAGGTGCCAACCGTGAGCGCGAACAACCCTCTTCTGCAGTCCTACGACCTGCCGCCGTTCTCGGCGATCCGTGCCGAGCACGTCCAACCGGCCATCGAACAGATCCTCGCCGACAACCGCGTGGCCATCGAAGGCATCCTGCAAAGCCAGGGTAAAAATCCTACCTGGGCGGGCCTGGTCCTGGCCATGGACGAACTCAATGACCGCCTGGGCGCCGCCTGGAGCCCGGTCAGCCACCTCAACGCCGTGTGTAACAGTGCTGAGCTGCGTGAGGCCTACGAGGCATGTCTGCCAGCGTTGAGCGCCTACTCCACCGAGCTGGGCCAGAACCGCGCGTTGTTCCAGGCTTTCGAAGCCCTGGCCAACAGCCCTGAAGCCGCCGGTTTCGATGTGGCGCAAAAAACTATTCTTGAGCATTCCCTGCGAGACTTCCGCCTGTCGGGTATCGACCTGCCGCCGGTGCAGCAGAAGCGCTACGCCGAAGTGCAGAGCAAACTCTCCGAGCTGGGCAGCAAGTTCTCCAACCAACTGTTGGACGCCACCCAGGCCTGGACCAAACACGTTACCGATGAAGCCACCCTTGCCGGCCTGACTGACTCGGCCAAGGCGCAAATGGCCGCCGCTGCCCGGGCCAAAGGCCTCGACGGCTGGCTGATCACCCTGGAATTCCCCAGCTACTACGCGGTGATGACCTACGCCCAGGACCGCGCCCTGCGTGAGGAAATTTACGCTGCCTATTGCACCCGTGCGTCGGACCAAGGCCCGAATGCCGGTCAGAACGATAACGGCCCGGTGATGGAACAGATCCTCGACCTGCGTCAGGAACTGGCGCAACTGCTTGGTTTCGCCTCCTTCGCCGAGCTGAGCCTGGCTACGAAGATGGCCGAATCCAGCGATCAGGTGCTGAGTTTCCTGCGTGACCTGGCCAAGCGCAGCAAGCCGTTTGCCGCCCAGGACCTGCAACAGCTCAAGGCTTATGCTGCCGAACAAGGCTGTGCCGACCTGCAAAGCTGGGACAGCGGTTTCTACGGCGAAAAACTGCGTGAGCAGCGCTACAGCGTGTCCCAGGAAGCCCTGCGCGCCTATTTCCCGATCGACAAAGTGCTCGGCGGCCTGTTCGCCATCGTGCAGCGTCTGTACGGCATCGAGATCGCCGAGCAGAAAGGCTTCGACACCTGGCACCCGGATGTTCGCCTGTTCGAAATCCAGGAAAACGGCCAGCACGTCGGCCGTTTCTTCTTCGACCTCTACGCCCGGGCCAACAAGCGTGGTGGCGCCTGGATGGACGGCGCCCGTGACCGTCGCCGCACTGTCGACGGCGTGCTGCAGAGCCCGGTGGCCAACCTGGTATGCAACTTCACCCCGGCCGACAGCGGCAAACCCGCGCTGCTGACCCACGATGAAGTCACCACCCTGTTCCACGAATTCGGCCACGGTCTGCATCACCTGCTGACCCGTGTCGAACACGCCGGTGTTTCCGGTATCAACGGCGTGGCCTGGGATGCGGTGGAGTTGCCAAGCCAGTTCATGGAGAACTGGTGCTGGGAGCCGGAAGGCCTGGCGCTGATCTCCGGCCATTATGAAACCGGTGAGCCACTGCCGCAGGACCTGCTGCAAAAAATGCTCGCGGCGAAGAACTTCCAATCCGGCCTGATGATGGTCCGTCAGTTGGAATTCTCGCTGTTCGACTTTGAAATGCACGCCACTCACGGCGATGGTCGCAGCGTGGCGCAGGTGCTTGAGGGTGTGCGTGACGAGGTGTCGGTAATGCGTCCGCCGGCCTACAACCGTTTCCCCAACAGTTTTGCGCACATCTTCGCCGGTGGTTACGCGGCGGGGTACTACAGCTACAAATGGGCTGAGGTGCTGTCGGCGGACGCCTTTTCCAAATTCGAGGAGGACGGCGTGCTCAATGCCGACACTGGCCGTGCATTCCGTGAGGCGATCCTGGCTCGCGGCGGTTCCCAGGCGCCGATGGTGCTGTTCGTCGACTTCCGCGGACGTGAGCCTTCGATTGACGCACTCTTGCGCCACAGCGGCCTGAGTGAGGACGCGGCAGCATGAGCGAAGCGCCTGTGATCACCAAAAAGCAATTTATCGCCGGGGCCGTATGCCCGGCGTGCAGCGAAGCGGACAAGCTGAAGATGTGGACCGAAGACAGCGTGCCGCACCGCGAGTGCGTGGCGTGTGGATATACCGACACGCTGAATGATCAAGGTCTGTCGGTGCCCAAGGAGTTGGGCACGCGGGTCAATACCTCGGCGTTGAAAGCGCCGTCCGACCCCAAGGTTCAGGCGGTGCAATTCTTCCCGAACCCCAAGCTGAAAAAAGACTAACGGCCCTACGCAGGCTAATGTGGGAGGGGGTTTGCTCCCGATAGCG
>NZ_JAFHKI010000055.1 GCF_016937615.1 Pseudomonas lactucae
CTGGCCATGGATGAAGGCGAGATCTTCAACATGTACCACGAGATCCCATCCGTCGCGAAGAAAGCGGCTTGGGGCCTGAAATACACCCGTTCGATCTCCGATCCGAAGTTCGAAACCGGCACCGTCGACACCGACAAGGAACTGCTGCGCAACCTGGTCGCCTACTACTGCGTGCTGGAAGGCATCTTCTTCTATTGCGGCTTCACCCAGATCCTGTCCATGGGCCGCCGCAACAAAATGACCGGCGTGGCGGAGCAGTTCCAGTACATCCTGCGTGACGAGTCGATGCACCTGAACTTCGGTATCGACGTGATCAACCAGATCAAAATCGAAAACCCACACTTGTGGGATGCCGAGATGAAGGAAGAAGCGACCCAGATGATTCTGCAGGGCACGCAGCTGGAGATTGAATATGCGCGGGATACCATGCCGCGTGGGGTGCTGGGGATGAATGCGGCGATGATGGAGGATTACCTCAAGTTCATTGCTAACCGTCGTTTGTCGCAGATTGGGTTGAAGGAAGAGTATCCAGGGACGACGAATCCGTTCCCGTGGATGAGCGAGATTATGGATTTGAAGAAAGAGAAAAACTTCTTTGAAACTCGGGTGATCGAGTATCAGACTGGCGGGGCGTTGAGCTGGGACTGATAAAATAAAGCCACACAAGCTGCCTAACGGCAGCTTTTTCTTGAGCAATTCAATCGTGATGTCATAAAAGCCGAAGCTTAAAACTTAGGAAACTAAAAAGAGCGTTACGGAAGCAGCACCACAAAAAACATAACTTCATAGCGCATAACCGCTCTTTTTATAATTAGCATATACATCTAGTCGAGCAGCAATATCTACAGAGTCCCTTTGAAGATCACTAGTCACTTCAAAAAAATTACCCCACATTGCACACATGATCTTTTCATCCTTGAAGTCCGGACGATCTCCGACATTTCGATCAAACATCTCCCTATTCAAAACAGCAAGATTATTAAGTCTGAGCCAATGATGGGATAAAATCTGTAAGACCTCTGGCTCGACACCAACCTCAGTAAATATACTCCCTACAGTCTCCCAAGTAGAAAGTTGTAGATCCGGATCACGCATTATCTCTCCAACCTTACACAACTCGAACATTCTGCCCAATACTTTTTCATTATACCTAAGCGACTTAACAATCACATCTGCGACATCACCTCTACGCTTTTTCTCGAGACCAGCTTCATGGCGGCGCTGAAATATTGCCAGCCTAAAATTCACATATAGTGCAACTGGGAAACCAAGAATCACGCCACATACAGTTGCAAAAAAGCCTGGAAGAAACTCTATAAAAAAAGCAGACATATAAAACCCACAACACGAAACTTTGCCCTCTAAATAAGCAAAGTAACATTTTAGAGACTGTAGATAATAGCCCTGACTTCTACAGAGCTATTGATGATAGCGAAAACTTATACAGTTCAACCTTCGCCATATGCGTTTTCAAAATCTATTCTTTCTCTACCAAAGTCAATATAGAATTCAGATTCTCTTTGTGGTTTCTAATTAAAGAAAGAATTTCTTTGAGCTTTTGAACATCCCAGGGTTTTTCAGTGCGCCCGCTAAAAACCAACGCCCCATTGACCTGCCTATTCGCAACATGGGCTGCTTGAATTCGATACTGATTAATTTCATCATTAAACCGCCTGAGAACCTCAGAACAATCCTCAGACAGCCTGTCGCCGATCCTTTCTAGGACCTTAAGAACAAGATTAACCTTTATATATAAATTGAGATCTTTTCCAATAAACCGATCTATTGGTCGAGAAACGTGCTTGGCAAGCGCAGAAACATTTATATCTATGCTTTCTTTAAGGCCTTCAACAGCCAGCTCTCTGAGCTCGCCCTCATTCATATAGCGTGACTTAGATACTATACGAAGCAAAATATCTGATAGCAACTCATCCATCTCACTAACAGAGCCTACAACTATCCCTCTAAAATAGTTAGGATGAGCAAGACGATGAAAAGTCGGCTTTATTATTGAAAATATATCATCCGCTAACGACAACCCTCTACTTACGCAAAAAACCCCATCAATATCAAGTCCAAGCAATATCTCTCTTAACTCTCTTGGTTTTTTTGCGCTATAAAAGATTACCTCCCCCTGAGAATACCTACGAAGCTTGGAAAGGAGAGTAGCGCCGGTTTCGTTCTGCAAACCAAGATCGAAATCCACGAGTATTATGTCATAGTTACTATTTCTTCTGAGTTCATCCAAGATCGGATTAATTGTTTCATCATCAAATAATGATATTTTATTAGCCTGCAACTCCAAACCATAAGGAGAAATTTTTCGGTTTAGCTTTTGCTCCACCGCTTCAATGTACTCTAACTGGTCATCAAACCAGAGAGCCCTGTACTGATTTTCCATTATTTATTAACCCTAATCAAAAATGATGCGCCTGGCAGGCTATCCCCTTCGACTACTGAGATAGTACCTTTTAGTGCCTGCAAAACTTCCGTAACGTGATACAACCCCAGACCAGAGCCATCTGTGGTGGTTATTCCTTTTTCAAATATTTGGGAAACCTCTCCTATATCTTTTGAAATACCGTCACCGTCATCCTCAACATAAATCTCTAAAGTATTAGGAGAGATCTGTCTAATATCAAATTTAATTACCGACGCATTCGCCTTTTTAGAATTTTCTATCAGATTATCTATCATAATAGAAACCTCAATTGGAAAAAACTCCAATTCAAAGAGCTTGCTATCAGAAGTCACTACAGCCCTAATACGCTGAATATAAATCGGGCAAATTTTTTCAATATACTCAACTAGATACCTAGTGAAATCCTCAGTAATCTTGCTCGAATTCAACTTAAAGTTTGCTGAAGTAGCAAATCGAGAAGCTGCAATAATTTTTTTATTCAGAAGCATCAAGTTACCGAGCGACCTCTCAAGTTCGACTCGATCCAACTCAATACCGTCACGCACATCAGCTATAGTGCCCTCCAACCGGTGGTGTGCGCTTATTGCGTAAATTATGACCTGATGATGTAGATTCTCTAAAGTATCTTTATCACGACTTTTCAGTGAGGTGAGGAACAGATTTTTTGAACGTTCTGCGTCCAATGCTTTTTTGGTTTTAGCCGCTACCTTTTCAGCTAGATGTCGAGCTTCCCTTTCTCGCTCGGCGTAACGAATTGCTTCAGCTTCCGATTCCTGCAATGCCTGAAACTTATTGAAAGCCTCCAGGGCTCTGGTTCGTAGCCCCTCATCACCGGCTTTATCTGCCAGCGCAGCTAAGTCATTCATTGCACGCGGAAAGTCAGAAATATTGTCGCTCAAAATACCAAAAAGATCTTTATTAAAAAAGTCAACCTTTATATCAGGCACATTAGTTAGCTTTGATAAAACCTGAAGAGCCTTAGCTCTAGCCTCATGTCCTTCTAGAAAGGAAGCATCTTCAAGATCGTTATCAAACTTAAACTTCCAAGTCACTCCAACAACATAATTTTCAAGGCGATATAGACATTTACGTTTAAAACATTCTAAAAGTTCTTCATATGCACTAGTTTCAATCAACCCTTTATCCCGGCTAGATGACTCTTTAAATTTTGCCTCATCGCCATGAACATCTATTCGACCTAATAAGTCCCGCGAACCGAGATAACGTGAGGTACCCTGTTGTTTACGGCGGTCAATACCAAACGTATCATCAGCTTCGTCGCCAACCGGATATACACGAAAACCATTTTTAAACAAAAACACCGAACCAAAACTGATTGAGGAAATGCCCATCCTTCTAGCAAACGTACTTTTTGCCGACCTATTTAAATAAAAAAGATTGCACTCAAACCCTGTACCCTCAAGCTCAAGGTATGGATTAGGCTCAGAAACTTTGTATAAGGTCTCGCCTCTATCAATGAGCTCGGAGATGACCATTCCATCTAAAATCTTAGTTGACAACCAAGTCGTTTTTTGTTGCAACGTTTCAAATATAAAATTCTCAACCGAACTATTCACGATCGTATTTGGCGGCAACTCTCCTTCAAAGTTTGAAATCAACCTTTCATCTTCAGCTAATTGCTCAATACAGTGAAAGTCGATTCCGAAGCTTTCCGATGAACTATTGAAAGGGTTTATCAATTTAGAAAGTGAATTCTTGAGATTGAGTATTCGCTCTCTAGACCAGGTATCCCTTAGCTCATAAATTTTCAGTACAGTCCCGGAGCCTTCAGGAGGAACAACGTTTTTTGGCAACTTAAATTCTGACGTCTCATCATATTGAACTTGCACGTCAATAAAGCTTGCCACCGTAGAATCTTCAAAAGCTCCCCAATTCACTTGCAATCGGGATACAACATCACTATTTAACACCTTGGACATCAAGCTGAGATGAACACCAAGACGGTCACAAGAAAAACGACCTACCCCCTTACTTCCGGCATAATGATGTACGGAGTTATCCCCATCCTCGGTCCCATCACTCTTTGCTGAGTACGCCACGTACAGCCACTTGTTTTCAATGTCTTCAAAAGACATACCTTTGCCATTATCAATAATATAAATAGCATCAGAAAAAAAATGAATATGCACTCGAGTGGCGTGTGCATCATAGGAATTCTTTACCAATTCAAATATTGCAACGTAATCATCAGTTATTAGGTCTCTACCTATAATAGACTTAAGTTGCGGGCTCACCTTAAAGTTCAGCAGCATTCTTTTCATCCCTGTGACTTGCATTTTTTGCGTCTAACGACTTAATTACCTGCGCAATTGCTTCCGACAATAACGGTGGCACCGCATTTCCAACTTGAGTATACCGAGGGCAATCTAACTTCCGACGTTTACCTCCCGTAGTGTACTTACCTAAAAATTCAAACCAGTCTGGGAAAGATTGTAAACGCGCCGACTCTCTCACAGTTAAAATTCGCGCTTCCGAATAATGAATAATATCATCAGGCAACGTCGTCACTGTCGGCGAGGGCTGATTTTTTGCCAACACTGTTATTGCCTGTTTTTTAATCCCAAGACTATCTCTCACGCTCTTCGAAACAGAACGGCCGGGAGTAGATACAAGCTGCAATCTTTTAAAATTTACAATTGTATTAGGCGCATGTTTTGGCAGACGTAAACTATTTGGAGCCCCCTCAGCCCCCTCTCGCATTAAAGATAAAAAAGCAGATTTCAAGTCAGGCTCTGCATACTTTATCTCAAAAAAACCCATTCGATCACTATCGGTCGACTCGACCAATTGCTTTGTACCTATTTCTAAATCAGAAAGCGCCTCAAAAACACTAACAGAACGCTCAACTGGCAAGCTCTTCGCTCTCAAAAAACTTTCGGAATGTTTAATGAGCTCATCAAAAATCGAAACTTTCGTTTTCTTCAAAGAACAAACTATCAAGTATCTATAACGGTTTTGAGGCACCCCAAAGTTAGCGCAATTCACCAAACCAGAACTTACCGAGTAACCCAAACCTTCAAGACTATCAAGAATAAATTCCGCATAAGATTTTTTGCTAAACCGATCATTAATTTCATTACTCTTCGTTTCATTAAATTTAGAAGCAAACCCTGAAACATTTTCGATCACTAAGTACGTGGGTTTCAATATACTAATTAGCTTTAAATATTGTTCAGCCATCTGATTTCGCGGATCCGACGGATTACGTCTTCCAGCAGTTGAAAACCCTTGACATGGAGGCCCCCCGACGACCAAATCAATTGTTCCAGCCAACTCACTGAGCTCCTCAGAAAAATCTGAAAGTAGCTCTTCACAGCTCATAGCATTCATAGGCAAAAAGTCCGGCCAATCGAACTTAAACTTATTACCCTTGATCAGATTATGTTCAAGTGTGGCAAATGCCATTGGATTCTTCTCAATAGCAAAAACCCCAGACATACCAGACTTAAGCAGCCCTAAAGATAGTCCTCCACAACCGGCAAAAACATCAACAAATCGCATTTACACACCATTCAAATATTACAGCCGTCAACGACACTATCTGCTAGATAGATAGGCTAAATAAAAACCATCTTATTTCTACACGTCATAATAATATTAAATGGAGAAAGCACCACACTGCTCTGAAAAATCAAATACTTTGATATCCGTTCAGATTTACGCACTTCCACACTCCCTGTATTGTTTTTTTTAATTAGTTATAAAAACCCGAGCCTTTAGTATTGCTAAAGATACGTATGTGGTGTATCGAAAGCCGTCACGCTACTGGTTTGCCATCATTTTGTCTACTAAGCGCCGACACACCGGTAATTTTGTAACGTACTCGTTCCCTTGACCTACCGCCGTTTCGCTTTTAGTCTGCGCTCCGGTGCCTAAGAAACACCTCACACAGCGGACCGACCGCACCCGACAGTAGCGGTTTTTTTGTGCCTGCGGTTTCCCCGTGGGCATAGAAAATCTCTGTTATGCCGGGAGTGGGCTAATACAAGACCCGAAAGGGGAATATGTCCGGCCCTCTGTGTGGGGTTTCTTAACTCCCGGCACCCAGCCCTAAGAAAGCTGACATCACACAGAGGTAATGGAAAATGCCTAGAATTTTCACCTTCCTCGCGAAGGCTATATGCTGCGTAAGAACCATCCTTCAAGCACTTCCAATTCCGGAGGTGTGCCATGCATGACCCTTTTGTCCCCACCGTCTTTACCCGTCAAAACCTGCCTCTACACGCCCTCCTTCTGGAAAACCAACCATGGTTCTGCGCTCGCGACCTTGGGCGTTTGATGGGGTGGTATCTGGATGAACGAACGACTCGTAAGCTCGATGAAGACCAACGTAAAACCGTAAAACTGCTATTTCACGGTCAGCCAGAAGAAATGCTGATGATCAGCGAATCCGGCGCTTATGCGTTGCTGGTCTATCACTACACACCTGGGAATCGCCTACTGCGTAGCTGGCTCACTCATGAAGTCGTTCCGACATTGCGGGACGAACGTCAGCCTCGGACAGTGGAGCGGCCGTTGCTGAGCATGTTGGATTGGCCTGAGATGTCGCTGAACCTGCTGCATTGGCAGGATGAAGGCTGGATTCGCCTTCGAGACATGCCATATCTGTTGGTCAATCGAACCAACCGGAAAGAGTCGGCAAGGACTCCGTGGTGGCGCAAGCTCACTCAAACTTTCCGAGTGAAGCAGCGAATCTACTAAGGCGGACGACCGCCGAATCCTACCAATGCGTAGGAAATTTCGTAGACGCAATAATGGCTACTCAGTATCGTCGAGGGTTTTCTACCCTCGGCGGCTGTATGGATATTACGAAAGACAAAACGGACTGGAACGACGCGGAGTTGGCAGCAGCGGTCGAGGCTTACTTGAAGATGTTGGCCTGGGAAAAGAACGGCCAACCGTTCAACAAAGCCCTTGAAAACCGCCTTCTACGCGAAGGACCGGTGGCCGGCCGTGCAAAGGGCTCCATTGAATTCCGCATGCAAAATATCTCCACCGTGCTAGACCGTATGGGCCTGGACCGCATTGAAGGCTATAAGCCTGCAAAGAACGTGGGCACAGGCGTAGAGCAACGTATCCGCCAAGCCCTCGCCGCACAGGGTGTATTCGAATCCGACGACGCCGCCCAAACAGCGGATGAGCAAACGCTTATCCGCCGCGCGTCCAAACTGCAGCAGCAACCTTTCCCTAAGCAACCGGACGGCATTGCCCAGCCGCAGAAGGTATCGACCGTCAGCACGGCCTTCGTCCGTGATCCAAAGGTCCGCGCCTGGGTGTTGAAAGAAGCCAACGGCATCTGCGAAGGCTGCGGCTCAAACGCGCCTTTTGAAGTCGACGGTTTGCCATTTCTTGAAGTACATCACGTCAAGCACCTCGCCCAGAAGGGTTCGGATCGCATCTCCAATGCTGTAGCCTTGTGCCCCAATTGCCATCAGCGTTGTCACCGGTCGAGTGACCGGATGGCTTTCACCGAAGTGCTTTACGCCAAGATTGGAAGATTGGCACGGGAGTAAACTCCTGCTGTCACACCTGATGCACACTCAAAAAAATACTAGATAGGACCGAGGCCAACCCGTGAACCCAGACATGCTCGAAGCCGGCCCCGTTGACGCCAAAGTACTTTCCGTCTTTGACTTCGACGGCACCCTCACCCACCACGACAGTTTCGTGCCCTTCCTCAAGTTTGCCTTTGGCACCGGCGCGTTCTATGGCCGGATGGTCAAGCTGGCGGTGCCGGGGCTGCGTTTTTTGGTGCGGCAGGTCAGCCGGGATGAGTTGAAGGCGCAGTTGATTCGCACCTTTATGACGGGCGTGGAAAAGACCTGGGTGCAGCAGAAGGCCGAGGAGTACTGCCAGCGCAATTGGGCGCGGTTGATGCGCCGGCGGGGGTGCTTTCGGTGGAGCAGGAGTTGGGCTCGGGGGCGGTGGTGACCCTGTGTTCGGCGTCGCCGGCGTTGGTGTTGCAGCCGTTTGCCGATCGGCTTGGGATCCGCTTGATCGGGACTGAGCTTGAGGTGGTGGATGGAGTGCTGACCGGTAAGCTGACCGGGAATAACTGCCGGTGTGAAAACAAGGTGCTGCGGCTTGAGGCGGTGTACGGGGATTTGGGCGAGTATCGGCTGCGGGCCTGGGGCGATACGCGAGGGGATCGGGAGTTGCTGGCGGCGGCGCAGGATGCGCATTTTCGGCATTTTCATGCGAAGAAGAAAAAGCGGGCTCGGTTGCAGCGGTGAAGCGGGTGAGTGGGGTTTGCGGGTGAACCGAGGCGCTCCCTTCGCAGCCTCGCTGGGGCTCGACAGCTCCCACAGTTGAGCGGTTCAGGCTTGAGGGTCACGCACTAGCATGGGGTGCTTGGGGTTGAGCGGTTAAACAAGGTTAACTCAATGCTTTTTGATAAAGCCCACTCTTAAAAGATTGGGCTTTTCTGCGAAAGGTATCAGTCGATATCGAATTCGAGACTCACGAGCGTTTTCTATAGCCTTCAGCCGCTGCTGGATTACTTGCCTTAATTCCAGATCATCTAATCGGTCATCTTCAGACATAAAATCGTCAGAAACTGATTCGCCATTGAGGAAGTAGCTGTCCCAGGGGTTTTCTGCCGGGGCGCTGCTTTTTGTTTGAGTCATGGGCATCCCTCCTATGGGTTGGCTGAAGACGATACAAGTCAGATGACTTGTTGCCTAGGCGGAAAATGTATCGATGCAGATGGCAGGTTCGGTATGTAAACCGAGTCGATCCCATCGGAGCCTCGCTAAAGCTCGACACCTCCCACATTTGAGCTGTATCGCCCGGGAGAGCTATGTCGTAGCTTTGAGGTCCACGCCCAAGGCTGTGGCGAAGGCTTTTACCATCGGGCTTCTCGGCGCGTTGTGGCGCAGGATCAGGTTAAACGCCGTGCTCAGGTGAACCTGTTCCGGGCATAGCGCGCGCAAGCGCCCTTCCCTTACCAGTGGCGCGGCGTAGTGTTCCGGCAGGAAGCCAAGGAAGCGGCCAGTCAGAACCAGGATGGCGACGGCTTCAACCTGCGAGGCCGAGGCGGACTGGCTGTCGTAGTGGACGAAGTTGGGCTTGTCACGGTGGATCGCATAGCGATGGTTCACCACTTCATATTGGCGCAGCACCTCGGGCGTAATGTCGTCCGCGGTGAACAGCGGATGTCCTACGGCGCAGTAGACGTGGGCCTTTTCCTCGTAGAGCGGGAAGTAGTCGAATTCTTCACGGCGTTGGTAAACCGGGACGATGCCCACGATCAAGCGACCCTCGACAACGCCGCGCTCAACTTCATCCAACTGCGAGGCGTGCAGGCGCAATCTGATCTTTGGTGATTCGCTATGTAAAGTGCGCAAGGCGGCAATAAGCGGGGAATTAACATCGGAGACGGTGTTATCAATAACGTCCACACTAAGGTCGCCAATCAGCTCATTTTGCGCCGAACTAAGCTTGTCGCGAAAACTGTCCACCGAAGTAAACAACTCGATGGACGCCTGATACACCAACTTGCCTTCTTCGGTCAGCCCGAACCCTTCCCGGCCCCGTGTGCACAGGCGCATGCCGATGCGAATCTCGAGGTCGGAGATCTGTTTGCTGATCGCCGCCAACCCTACATTCGGCTCATTTTGCGCGGCGCTGAAGCCACCGGCTTCGACCACAGCCATAAATACCCGCAGTAACTTGAAGTCCAGGCCGCTCAGTTGCAACAGCCTGGTCACCTGATGCCTGGCGATGTTCGTGTTCACCCTGGGCGAGATGATCATCTACCCGTCGGAATTCCTCTTCATCGACACCATCGCTCCCGACGCCCTGCGCGGCAGTTACTGCGGCGCACAGAACCTGGCGGCGTTTGGCGGCGCGCTGAGCCCAGTGATTTGCGGCTACTTGCTGATCAATGCGGCGCCCACCAGTATGTTCTACGCGCTGGGAGCACTCACGGCCGTGGGTGGCAGCTTGTCCTTCCTGAGTGGGCGACGCGTGGCTGGCACCCGCTGATGCGCGGGCTTGCCTGCTGCCACATTTGGTCTTCGCCCGGGCTGATATTTGCGTAATATCCAGGCATACCCCTGACGGACCCGAGCCCCATGAAATTCGACACGGCCTACAGCCTGAGTCTCGACGATAAGCTGTCGATCTACGACGTAAGAGACCTGAATTTCGACGAAACCGCCGCCTACGATTCGGAGCAGGACAGCTTCCTGTGCCCCAACGATGGCTGCCGCGTGGCGTTCGAGGTGGGGAATGCGCTGGGCACCTTCAACGCCAAGAACGTTAACTACCTGCGCACGCCGCACTTCAAGAACAAGACCAGCACCCGCCATATCGACGGCTGCCGCTACGCCAGCACTCACAAGGCCGCTACGGATGAAAATGATGACGAGCGCGAGGACCACTTCCCCTCGGAGTTTGTGCTGACGCGCCGTCAATACGAACGTAAAACCCCAGCGAGTGACATCGAAGAAAACGTCCCACACGATGACGCGAAGCCCCTTGCACATCGGGCAATCGCTTCTCACAGTGCCAGCGACACCACCCCGGACAAAACCAGCGTGTTCGCTCACCCGGTGGAATGCTACGTCTCCAATATCGACGACAAGGACACGCTCAAATCCATGCCGCTGAAAATCGGCGACCACACCGCGACCTACTGGACGTTTTTCAAGAAGATCGAGTACCTGCAGGACAACAAGGGCTTGATCTACTGGGGCAAGATCAAGGCCATCAAGGACTACACCAGCAGCTTTCGCATCGACTTCGAAAAGAAGGTGTGGCTCGATAAAAAGCCTTACTCAGTCAACGTCTACCTGAGCAAAAAACTTATCGAGAACTACCGCAAACGCACGGCGTTTCTGGAGCAGATCAAGGCGGCGGTGGACAGCGAGCGGGCGTTGTATTGCTTCTTCTACGGGGTGACGCCGGAACTGAAACAGGTGCCCAGCAAGAAAAACCCCGAGCAGACGTTCGGCGTGTTCAGTGCCAATATCGAGAACCTGGACCACCTGATTATTCGGGAGGCGCCGGGGATCGAATAGGCGAAACAGAAAGCCGAAAAAAAATCCAGTTGATGAGCGGTCAAAACAACTGTACAAAAACACAGTATAGTTTGCCCTCCCCCGTCGAATCCTGGAGAACCCCATGTCCTCTCTGGCAATGAGCTCTTTCGTAGAACAGCAGATCGTCCTGCATCAATTCACCGCCAAACACAGCGTACAGGCCCGCGCCATGCTGGGCTGGAGCCGCGAAGACCTGGCCCGCCAGGCGGGTGTAGCGGTGGAAGCGATTCAACAGTTTGAAAGCCAGGCTGACGTGGGTGATGAGACCCGCCTGGCATTGGCCTTTCGGCTGGAGGCTGAAGGGTTGGTGTTTTTTCCGGGGTTTGCGCCGGGGTGGGGGATGAGTGTGCGAGGGGCTTTGCCCATGCCATCAGCGCCACTGGCATATGAGACGGCAGTGTAATTTTTTTTCGCACTGCCTGTTATTCCTATTTAGGTATATTCTCTCATGAGTCAATGGAAACCCCTCTTGTGGGTGGGCGGTAGCAAAAAAGACCTTCAGTTGATGCCCGGCTCGGTTCAAGACATTTTTGGCTTTGCGCTGCATCTCGCTCAAGAAGGTAGCAAGCACCCGCAAACTAAGGCATTGAAAGGATTCGGTGGTAACGCGGTACTCGAAATCGTCGAAGATTACGATGGCAATGCCTATCGAGGGGTACACACCGTTCGCTTTGATTCCGCCCTCTATGTCCTACATTGTTTTCAGAAAAAGTCGACAAAAGGCATTGCAACAACGCAACACGATATACAACTGATCAAACAGCGACTCAAGGCGGCGCAGGATCATGCAGAAGCATCAAAAGGCGATTGAGATCGAAGAGAGCAGTGGCAATGTCTATGAAGATATTGGTCGTGCCAATGCCAGCGAAATGCAGGTCAAGGCGCAATTGGCCTTTAAAATTGGCGAGATCCTCAAGGCTCGTAATCTTACTCAAGCCCAAGCCTCGGTGATCCTTGGGTTATCGCAGCCAAAACTCTCTGAAATGTTGCGCGGGAAATTCAGGGGTATCAGTGAGACCAAGATGTTGGAGTGCTTATCGCGCCTGGGCCGTGATGTACAGATTGTCATTACCGCAGCCCCCTCTACGCGTACTCAGGGACGAATTGAAGTGCTTTTTGCTTGATAGCCCTGCGTACTTACTCACAACTCTCCAAGCAATCGATCCACCAACGCCTCAACCGAATGGTGCGTAGAGTCCAACCGGATCACCGGACACCCCAGCGCCTTCAACCAGGTTTCATGCCGACGCAAGCTGCGCAGGCTGTGGTTGCCTTCGTCGTAGCGCGCGGCCCAGGCCAGGAAGGCAACGCTGTTGTCATGACGGCTGCCGCCTTTGAGGATCTGGTCACCATAGCGTTGCATTTCCCGCAGGCGCAGGCGCTGCAAGCGTACTTGCGGATCCAGACGCAGGAAGACAACGTGGGTGAATTGCTCAATCATCGGGTCACCCCAGCCGCACAGCGAGCCGGACAGCACCCAGCCTTCAAGGCCAGCGGTGTGCTCCTGCAACAGGCGGATGCGCTCCCCCTTGGGTCGAGCCATGGTGAAGGGGGGATCGGTTGGTCGCCAGTAAAAGTCGTCGGTGTCGAAGTAAGCGACGTTCAGTCGTCTGGCCAGGGCAATGCCCAGGGTAGTGGTGCCGGCGCCCGCAGCGCCGAGGATGTGGACTCTATAAGTCATGCCGTGAGCCCATCAGGCCACGCGCGCTGCGATAACTCTGGACCAGGTCTGCCAGCGAATCCTTCGCCCAGCGGGCGCCGTAGAACCACAGCGTCGCGCCGTCATCGAGTGGCTCGCGGATGACCGGATAGCCACTCCAGCAGGCCGCATGGAAGGCATCGCTCTGGCTGTCCGACACCAGGGCATCCAGCCGGTATTCAGTCACCCGTTCATCGATTTCGTTACGGGTATGCTGGTTGAAGTACAAACTATCATCCGGCAGTTGCGCCGGCACCGGCAACAGCTGCGCACCGGCGCTGCGCAGCACATCCAGCGCGCGACTGAACGAAGCACGGTGTTCGATGGGGCATTGCTCATCGCCGCGCTGATATCGGTCGGCAAACCCCACGCGCCTGCCAGCCAAGGTGCGAGCGCAGGTAAAAGCGCTGTTGTTTTGCACCAGCGGCACTTCCACCATCACGGGCTCTGAAGGGTCTACCCCGCTCAAGGCGATCAATGACAACGCAGGGTCACGCAGGGGTTTGAGGGGAAGCGCGAGGGCGTTGTATCCAGGAACCAGAACGCCAGGATGAGCCGGCGCAGGCTCGACATCAAAAGCAACACTGCGCGGGCTCGCGCGCTCGGCGGGAGGATCGGCAGCCGCGGTGCCTGCGGGTTCCATTAACGCAGGCGGCGGTTGCATCGTCGGGCAAGGCAGCCCCGCGCGCCAGTATTTCCTACAGCTGCATTCCATCAGAACGCCCCCTGAAAAGTCTATTTCGGGGGGATGATCGCACCCTTCACCGGCGCTTGTCGCAGCTCTGAAACAGCTTGCAAACTCCTTTTTCCGACAGCAGCGCTATCAGCTCATGAGTGGCGCCTGCGCGCCCTGTGTTTCCACCTCCAGCCACCATGCACAGCCGCGCTCGGGCTGGCTCAGGCTGAAGGCCTGCCCCATCGGTGGCGTGGTAATCGACACATTGCGTTCCCAGGCCAACGCCATAATGCGATCAAACGGTTCATGCCAGGCATGAAACGCCAGGTCGAAGGTGCCGTTGTGGATCGGCAGCAACCAGCGGCCCCTGAGATCGATATGCGCCTGCAGGGTTTGCTCCGGCTGCATATGCACGTGGGGCCAATCGACGTTATAGGCGCCGGTTTCCATCAGCGTCAGGTCAAACGGGCCGTACTGTTCGCCAATGCGCTTGAAGCCGTCGAAGTAACCGGTATCGCCACTGAAAAAAATTCGGCGTGGGCCATCGATCATTACCCAGGAACACCACAGGGTCTGGTTGGCATCGAACAGGCCGCGCCCGGAAAAATGCTGCGCAGGGGTGGCGATAAAACGAAGGCCATCTACCTCGGTGCCCTGCCACCAATCCAGTTGACGGACCTTGCCGCCTCCACCCCCCATTTGATCAACAGGTCGCCCACGCCGAGGGGCGCAAGAAAGTACAGGGTTTTGTCGGCCAATTGCATGACGGCCTTGCGGTCAAGATGGTCGTAGTGATTGTGGGAAAGAATCACCGCCTCCAGGGCGGGAAGTTCTTCTAGGCTGATCGGCGGTTGATGGAAGCGCTTGGGACCGGCCCAACTGAACGGCGATGCGCGTTCGGCGAACACCGGATCGGTTACCCAGAACTTGCCACGCATTTTCAGCAATACCGTGGAATGCCCAAGGCGAAAAACACTGTGGTCAGGCGCCGCCAGCAATTGCTCGCGGGTCAGCGGCTGCACCGGGATCGTTCCCACCGGTCGCGTGCTGCGTGGTTTGTTGAACAGCATGTTCCAGAAGATACGCAAGGTTTTGCCGAACCCGCCGTGTGGCACCGGCGGGTTATTGCTGAAGTGCTCCTGGCCTTGCTCGGCAGGCTGGAGTGCGACAGGCGAAGGGTCGACACGGGAAGAGATAGTGGCCATTACAGAGTGACTCCTACGGTCCGCTCACGAATTACACTGCACAGTGTAGTTTCAAGATTGCAACAAAATCCCGAGCAAGTAAACTACCGAGTGTAATTTTGCCGCCCAAGAGCCGAACGCTACCCATGACTGCCCCTCTACGCCTCACCGACCGCAAACGCGAAGCCATCGTGGCTGCCGCCATCGCCGAGTTTCGGGCCAACGGCTTCGAGGTCACCAGCATGGACAAGATCGCCGCCACCGCCGGCGTTTCCAAGCGCACGGTGTACAACCACTTCCCCAGCAAGGAAGAGCTGTTCGCCGAAATCCTTCACCAGCTCTGGGCCAGCAGCGTGGCGCAACTGGACGTCAGCTACGCCAGCGACCGCCCCCTGCGCGAACAACTGCGCGGTTTGCTGGAAGCGAAGATGAAGATGATGTCGGATGCCAACTTTCTCGACCTGGCCCGAGTTGCCATTGCCGCCACTATCCATTCGCCGGAACGTGCGCAAGATATGGTCAACCGCCTGAGCCAACGCGAGGAAGGCTTCACCCAATGGGTACGCGCCGCCCAGCAAGACGGTCGCCTCTCCTGCACAGACCCGGCGTTTGCCGCCCACCAGATCCAGAGCATGCTCAAGGCCTTCGCCTTCTGGCCACAGATCACCCTGGGCCAACCCACCCTCGATGCAGCCAGCCAGGCCAGCGTGATTGAGTCGGCCATCGACCTGTTCCTGGCCGGTTACGAAATCATCTCTCCTCGGCAGCCGTAAACCTCGGTTGCATGCGCGACATTTAAGGTCGCTTTTGACGCATTCGCCCTCTGTTTTGCGCAAATGGCCTCTAAGGCCACTGATTATTCCAGCGCGAATCACAGACAATATTCACCCTTCTTATCCGATCAACGGTTAGCCCCGCGAGCGCGTGCTGTCGTACTGCAAAAACGAGCTGCCCCAGGAATCTATGGAAAACAGACAAGGCAAAGGGCTTTCGTTCGCCAGGCGTATCTACAGGCCAAGGATCATCGGCGCCGCCATGTGCAGCATCGGCGTGATCGCCGCCCTGTATCCACTGCCGATGCCTGGCTGGATCTGGGTGCTGCTGCTGATCAATGGCGTTGTCTGGCCGCACCTGGCGTATCAATGGCAACCCATGCCAAAGTCCCCTACGACGCCGAACAGCGCAATCTGGTGTATGACGCGCTGTTCAGCGGGTTCTGGGCGGCCGCCTTGCAATTCACCCCGTTAACGACGGTGACGCTGCTGTCGATGGTGTCGATGAACAACGTCGCCGCCGGCGGCAAACGTCTGCTGTTGCGCGGCGCCCTGGCGCAGGTGCTTGGCGCAGCCGTGGCCGCTCTGCTGTTCGGCTTCAAGTTCAACCCCTCTGTCAGCCTGGAGCAGGTGTATGCCTGCCTGCCGATGCTGACCCTCTACCCCATGGCCATCGGCATGGTCTGCTACCAGTTGGCGATCAAATTGTCGGAACATAAACGCGCGCTCAGTGCCCTGAGCCGCATCGACAGTCTCACCGGGCTGCTCAATCACGGTTCGTGGAAAGACCTGCTGCACCTCAAATTCCACCAATGCCAGCAGCAACACAGCCAGGCCACCATCGCGCTGATCGACATCGACCACTTCAAACGGATCAACGACACCCACGGCCATATCGTCGGTGATGCCGTACTGCGCCAACTGAGCCTGGAGTTGCGTCGAAACCTGCGGGACGAAGACCTGGCAGGGCGTTACGGTGGCGATGAGTTCTGTGTGATTCTTCCGCAAATGAGTCAGGAAGAAGCTGCGCGACGCATGGAACGCATGCGCGAAATCTTCAGCAACTACCGCAACCCGCAAATCCCCGAACTGCGCGTGAGCCTGAGTATTGGTTTGGCGGATTACCAGCCCTTCTTCAATGATGCCGCCATGTGGCTCAACGCTGCGGACCGGGCGCTGTATGCAGCCAAGGACACGGGGCGCAACCGCGTGAATGTGAGCGACGCGCTCGTCGCCCGTACGGCTTGAAGCCATCGCACCACATCGCGGCTGAATGTCCTGGCTGGCGGTGGCAAAAAAAAGCAAAATGCCACCACTGGTCGCCATCCCAAAAAAGGTCCTGTCCCTGAGGCGAACTTCTCATCAGGCTGATCACTCTTAACCCTCTGTTACCCCCCGCTGTCAGCATCAGGACGCTGGCAATGAGCACGTCAACCGTAGGCCCGGCGCCGAACGGGGCAGGCGCCCATGCATGGAACCCCCCGACGACGTTTGCTTGCCCGAGCCATCGAACATGCTATTCAACGCGCATAAAAAAACCATCCATTCGCTGCAATGCACGGTCGCTCATCAGGCCAGTATGCTGGACGCGATCGAGCGCTCCATGGCGGTAATCGAATTCGACCTGCAAGGCACGGTGCTGCGGGCCAATGACAATCTGCTCAAGACCCTGCACTACCGCGCCGAGCAGATCGTGGGCCAGCCCCATCGGATGCTGTGTACACCGACGTACGCCCGTAGCGCCGAGTACCAGCAGTTATGGTCAAACTTGCGCCGTGGTCAATTCCAATCCGGGACGTTCGAACGCGTGGCTGGCAACGGTCAATCGGTATGGCTGGAGGCCAGTTACAACCCGGTGCGCGATGACACCGGCCAAGTGATCAAGGTGGTGAAGTACGCCATGAATGTCACCTCGCGCCTGCAAGCCGAAAGCGAAGCCAACGCCAAACTGGAAGCCATCGGCCGGGCGATGGCGGTGATCGAGTTCAACCTCGATGGCAGCATCATTACGGCCAATGCAAACTTCCTGCAGCGTATGGGCTACAGCCTGGCGCAGATCCAGGGCCAGCATCACCGCCTGTTCTGTACGCCGGCGTTGGCCAACAGCTCGGCGTACCGCGATTTCTGGCAGCGCCTGAACCAGGGCGAGTTCTTCAGCGGCCAATTCGAGCGCGTGGATAAAAACGGCCGGCCGGTCTGGCTCGAAGCCAACTACAGCCCGGTGTACGACGCCAGCGGGCGGCTGTGCAAGGTGGTGAAGTTCGCCTCGGACGTGACGGACATGGTCCAGCAACATGCCGCCGATACGGCAAGCGCCGCCCAGGCGTATCACATCTCCCTCAACACCCGGGACATTGCTGAAAAAGGCGCCGAGGTGATCCAGCAAAGCGCCAGCGACATGCGCAACATCGCCGCCGACATCGACAGTTCATCGCACCTGATTGCCAAGCTGGGCGAGCGTTCGCAGCAAATCAGCACCATCGTCAACACCATTCGCGGCATCGCCGACCAGACCAACCTGCTGGCCCTCAACGCGGCCATCGAGGCGGCACGGGCGGGCGAGCAAGGACGCGGGTTTGCCGTGGTGGCCGATGAAGTTCGGCAACTGGCCGCGCGCACCAGCGGCTCGACCACGGAAATCTCCAGCATGATCGCGATGATCCAGGACGAGACCCGCCAGGCCATCGACAGCATGGACGGCACCCGCGACCGCGCAGCCCAGGGCGTGGACCTGGCCAACCGCGCCGGCACGGTGATTTTGCAGATTCGCCAAGGCACCAGCGAGGCGGTGCAGGCGGTGAGCGCGTTTGCCAATGAGCGTGGTGGCCGCTGAGCAGGCCTTGGTTATTCATGCGTCAGACAGGTCGCCACGGCTATAGTGAAAGCCTGTCTCAACGCTGATGACCCGAGCTCGCCATGATCCCAGAAAAGTCCAAAACCGCGCCTGTCGACCACCTGCGTTTCCACCGTCCCCATGCCCACCTGGCCCCCACGTTCGGCAACGACACCTTTGCGCTCAGGGCCGAAGCCTTCGCCCGCTTCTTCGGCACCCCCACCTTTCTGGGTGCGCAAACGGCGATCGTGGTGCTGTGGGTGACGCTGAACGCGACCGGCGTCACCCACTTTGACGTCTACCCGTTCATCCTGCTCAACCTGGCCTTCAGCCTGCAATCGGCGTATGCCGCGCCCTTGATCCTGCTGGCCCAGACGCGTCAGGCCGCGCGCGACAAAGCCCAATCCGATGCCGACGCCCAGCACCGCGAAGCACTGGCGATTGCCAACACCGAGCGTCAGGCCCAGGCCGAACAAACCACCAAACAGTTGCTCGAATTGCTGGAACAAAACACCCGGCTGACCGAAATGACCAAGCAACTGACGGAACACATCGACAGCCTGACGTGCGAAATGCATGAGCACTTCGTACGAAAACCTCAGTAATCCACTCCTACATTTAGACCTGGTTGCGTCCGGTGTTTAAGCGCACATGCCGCGCCAGCTCATCAAACAGCGTCACTACCGAGCGCAGAGCCCGGCAATCCGGGCGCGTGAGCAACCACAGCGCCGTGTCATGCCCGGCCAATGCAGGGCCCAGTGTTTGCAGGCGTTCATCCAGTAAAAAATCCGGCAACGCCGCCGCCCCCAGCCCGGCACGCACCAACTCGGTGACAGACAACATGCTGTTGCAACGATAGCTGAGGCGTACGCTCGGCAGATGCTCGTGACGCCAGGCGACGGTGGGGTGGTCGGGCAGAAAGTCATCCGGCGCGATCCAGGCCAGCTCGGCCAGCTCGCGGCCCACATGGTCACGGGCGTAGTCGGCACTGGCGCAGACTTGGTACGCCACCGTACCGAGGCAACGTCCCACCAGATGCTCGGGCGGCGTTCTGGTCAGGCGCAGGGCGATATCCGCATCGCGGCGGCTGAGGTTGGCGAAATCATTGGAGGTGCTCAGCTCCAGCGTGAGCGCCGGATACCGCGGCATGAACTGCGCCAGCGCCGGCAATAACAGACCTTGCAGTACCGAGTCGGTACAGGTCAGGCGCACCGTGCCGCTGATCACTTCACCGCCCTGCTCCACCCCGATGCGCGCGGCCTCCAGGGCTTGCTCGGCGCGCTCGGCCTGCTGCGCCAGATGGCTGGCCAGGCTGGTGGGCAAGTAACCGGCGCGGCTTTTTTCAAACAGCGTCTGGCCGAGCGCCGCCTCCAGGCGGCGTACTGCGCGAAATACCGTCGACACGTCCACCCGCAACAGCGCCGCCGCCCTCGCCAGGCTGCCGCCACGCACCAGGGCGAGGATCAGGGACAGGTCGGGATAGTCAATTGAGTAGTGCGTCGCTGCATTGAGCATGTGGGCAAACGCCAATATTGATTGCGTGGACGCCAATCTATAGTGCGTACCAGGACACCACAAGCCACGGGATACGCAATGAACGCTCGCACTGTGCACCTCGCCCTGATCGGCGACTACAACCCCGGAGTCATCGCTCATCAGGCCATTCCCGTGGCACTGGAGCAGGCCGCCGGCGCCCTGGGCCTGAGCGTGCGTCCCCAATGGCTCGACACGGACAGACTCCCCGACACCCTGCACGATTTCGACGGTTTCTGGTGCGTGCCCGCCAGCCCCTACCGTGACGCCGATGGCGCCCTGCGGGCGATCCGTTTTGCCCGCGAACAACGCCGACCGTTCCTGGGCACCTGCGGCGGTTTTCAACATGCGGTGCTCGAATATGCCCGCAATGTAATGGGCTGGGCCGACGCCGAGCATGGCGAACTGGCGCCGGATGCCAAGCGCGCCGTCATCACGCCCCTGAGCTGCGCCTTGGTGGAAACCACCGATACCTTACGTCTGGCGCCCTACACGCGCATTTCCGAGGCCTACGGCCGCCTGGATATCGAAGAAGGTTATCGCTGTCGCTACGGCATGAACCCCGCATTCGCCAGCGCATTGCTGGAGGGCGACCTGATCCCCACCGGCCATGACTCGGCAGGCGACCTGCGGGCCGTGGAGTTGCTCGATCATCCCTTCTACGTCGCCACCCTATTCCAACCCGAACGCGCGGCGCTCAAAGGCATCACGCCGGCCCTGGCGATCGCCCTGCTCCAGGCCTGCCAGGCGCAATCGGCATGATCGCCAAGACGCCCGCCCCACCCTACTACGCGGTGATTTTCAGCTCACTGCGCACCGACGGCGATCAAGGTTACTTTGATGCTGCCGGCCGCATGCTGGAACTGGCGCGGGAACAACCGGGGTTTCTCGGGGTGGAATCCGCGCGTGAGGATGGCCTGGGGATTACCGTGTCGTATTGGCGCAGCGAGGCAGCAATCCTGGCCTGGAAGCAGCAGGTCGAGCACCGGGCTGTGCGTGAGCAGGGGCGCTCCACCTGGTACTCGGCGTTTCATACGCGGGTATGCAAGGTGGAACGAGACTACGTATTCCAGCATTGCTCTTCACATGATCTGAAAAAGTGACCCCCTAGCTCACCAAACTGCGCAACGCACTGATCTGTGGAATCTCTACCCGCCGCATATACACGCGCAACGGCTCGGTGATGTTGATGCGATCGTCGATGTTTTGGTCGAGCAGCAACTGGATGCGCTCGCGCGACAGCGTCATGGTTTGCTCGGGGGCCGGCAGCCAGACGAATTCGGCGGTGGGAATGATGCCGTCATCGGCCACGTCCATGCCGAAGGCATCTTCGCTGAAACGTACGATGTACTGGCCGATCTTGCGGTTGAGGCCGACAAAACCCTGGAGTTGATCGGCGGCCTGGCAGATAAGTTCGGATGTAATGCGCATGGTAAACCTCAATGAAAAGCCCCACAGGGGCCGGAAAGATGGTTTACACGCGTGGCAGAAATTACCGTCCTCTGGCGGGCCGGCTTGGGACAGGAGTATTGCAATGCGCTGCCAAAAAACCAAGAAAATTGGCGCCCGCACACGTTAATGTCGGTTTGGTGATAGCGCCTTTCGCAATCAATTGTTAAAAAGGAGGCCTTCTCAAAGCTACCTCCACGAAAGGACTTCGCATATGCCGGTCACGTTTACCAAGAGCGCCTTGCTGCTGGCGCTGATGCTCGGCCTGGGCCAGGCACAGGCTGCCGACCCGATCAGCCCGGCTGAACTGGCCACAAACGAAGGCATTCCCTACCCCGCCGTGATCGCCCACCGTGGCGCCTCGTACGACGCGCCCGAATCCACAGCCGCGGCCTACAAGGTCGCGCGCGACCTGGGCGCCGACTACCTGGAACTGGACCTGCAGCGCAGCAAGGACGGCGTGCTGTTCGCCTTGCACGACAACAACCTGCAACGTACCACCGACGTGGCCAGCAAGTTCCCCGAGCGCAAAGACGCGCCGGCCAACGAGTTCACCTGGAAGGAACTGCAAACCCTCGACGCCGGCAGTTGGTTCAACGCCGCCTACCCGGACCGCGCACGTCCTGGCTTCGTCGGCCTGAAGATCCTGAGCCTGGACGACATCATCAAGATCGCCGAGGGCAACCCGCAGCACAAACCGGGCCTGTACATCGAAACCAAGGAGCCCAAGCAATTCCCGGGCATCGAAGCCGACCTGAAAAACAAGCTGCTGGACAAAGGCTGGCTGAGCTCCGCCGGCTCCAAACTGGGCAAGAGCAACACCGGCGTTGGCCAGGGTAAAGGCCGCGTGGTGCTGCAAACCTTCGAAACCGCCAGCCTCAAAGAGCTGCAGAAAGAAATGCCCAACACCCCGAAGATCCTGCTGTTGTGGGTGGGTGAAGGCAGCATCGAGCCGAAATCCAAGCAGACCTTCGCCGAATCCGGCGAGCCGACCAAGGCCGCCTACTACGCCAAGCAGGAGCCGAAAGACGCCGCCGAATTCGAAAAATGGGTCGACGAAGCCAAAAGCCTCGGCGCCATCGGCACCGGCCCGTCGGCTGAACTGACCGACCATGGTGACCAGAGCTACACCGACCTGGTGAAACCTGAAATGAACAAGCTGACCCACGACAAGGGCCTGCTGGTGCACGTGTACACCGTGGATGAGCCGGTGGACTTCGAAAAAGTCATGAAGGCCGGCGTCGACGGCATCTTCACCAACCGCGCCGCCGAACTGCTGAAGTTCTACAAGCGCTGGCCGTCGTCGAGCGTGCAGGATTTGCTCAACGACTATAAGTACTAACCTAGTCGGTGGCTGTGCGCCATTAAGGATGAGTTAAGTTGCGCTGGTTAATCTGGCGCTACTTAAACAGCTAACCCAAAAAGGACACACCATGAAAACTTTGACCGCTTTGTTCGCCGCCACCGCCCTGACCGTGACTGCCGGCCTGGCCCAGGCTGATGTTCGTCCGGATCACGTCGAAGGCCTGGTCAAGTCCGGCGCCGTGATGCAGTTCGACAAACTCAACGCCGCGCCGTGGCCACTCACCCAGGCGCGACGATTACCGATACCGAACTGGACAACAAACACGGTGTCGCCAATGAGTATGTCTACGAAGTCGACCTGACCGACACCGCGGGCAAGAAGTTTGAAGTCAAGCTCGACGCCAAGACGGGCGCCGTGCTGGAAAACAAACAAGACAACTGAGTTGCCCCACACGCAACCGCGCCACCTTCGGGTGGCGCGGTTTTTTTATCGACGCTGCCAAACCGTCACATAACCGTCATACAGCCTTGCAATGATTCGCCCACGCGATCCTGTGAAACGTCCTACAGGCGCTTTCTCTGCGAGCCTCCATGAACCACAGCCTTGACCACAGCCACCAGGATTCCGATCTGTTTGGCTTGCTTTACGGTTTTCGTTTTCGCCCCGGTGAAAAGGGCGAGCAGATTGATTCAGCCACCGCGCTGGCCGCCTTGCAGCAGCCCCAGGCCCCGGAAGAATTCCTGTGGCTGCACCTGAACCTGGCCCACGCCGCCTGCGAGCGCTGGATGCAGGCGCACCTGGAGTTGCCGGAAGAGTTCTTTGAAGCCCTGCATGAGGGCTCACGCTCCACGCGCATCGAACACGTCGACTCGGCCTTGCTGGCGGTGGTCAACGACGTGGTGTTCAACTTCAGCAGCATGGTCTCGTCCGACATTTCCACGTTGTGGGTGTGCGCCCGCAGTCGCCTGTTGATCAGCGCGCGCCTGCAACCGCTGCACTCGGTGGACAAGTTGCGTTCATCGGTCAAGGCCGGTGAACACTTCCGCTCGCCGCTGGAACTGCTGGTGCACCTGCTGCGCGACCAGGGTGAAGTGCTGACGCAGATCGTGCGCAAGACCAGCATCAGCGTCGACCATATCGAAGACCAGTTGCTGTCCTCGCGCCTGTCCACCAACCGCGCCGAACTGGGCGCGCGCGCCGGGTACTGGTGCGCCTGCAACGCCTGCTGGCGCTGGAGCCGGGTTCGCTGTTGCGCTTGCTCAATCGCCCACCGCAATGGCTGCAAAAGGAAGACGTGAAGGAATTGCGCAAATCCACCGAGGAGTTTGCGCTGATCATCAACGACCTGACGGCGCTGGGCGAGCGCATCAAGTTGTTGCAGGAAGAGATCGCCGCCAACCTCAACGAGCAAACCAACCGCACTCTGTTCACCCTTACGGTGGTGACGGTACTGGCGCTGCCGATCAACATCATCGCCGGTTTCTTTGGCATGAACGTGGGCGGTGTGCCGCTATCCCAGGATCCGGAGGGCTTCTGGATTCTGGTGGCGTTGGTCGCGACGTTTACCTTGATTGCCGGGCGTTGGGCCTTCCGCAAATTCTCTAATTGAAATGCGGTCAACTGTGGGATGTTGTAGACCAGCGGCATAGCCAATCCCGCAAACACTGATCTATCGCAGCATCTTTGTAACATTCTGCAATGACTATGAACGACATCCTTCATTACCTGGATGCTCCGGCATGGCTACCCCTTCCCTGACTGCCTCCACCCACACCTCGGCTGCCAACCCCAAACCCAGGCTGGACAAGAAACCCGGCCTGGTCACTGTGATCATGTTCTTCGCCGTGCTCGCCATGGGCCTGTTGTTCACCGCCTATAGCCTGATGCACGACATGAAGGAGCTGGGCACGGTGGTCACCACCTGGACCCCGTTCCTGCTACTGGGCGTGGCGCTGCTGATCGCCTTGGGGTTCGAATTCGTCAACGGTTTTCACGACACCGCCAATGCCGTAGCGACGGTGATTTACACCAACTCGCTGCCGCCGCATTTCGCGGTGGTGTGGTCGGGCTTTTTCAATTTTCTCGGCGTGCTGCTGTCCAGCGGCGCGGTGGCGTTCGGCATCATCGCCCTGCTGCCCGTCGAGCTGATTTTGCAGGTCGGTTCCTCGGCCGGGTTCGCAATGATCTTCGCCCTGCTGATCGCGGCGATCCTGTGGAACCTCGGCACCTGGTGGCTGGGACTGCGGCCTCGTCGTCTCACACGTTGATCGGTTCGATCATCGGCGTGGGCGTGGCGAATGCCCTGATGCACGGGCGTGACGGCACCAGCGGTGTGGACTGGAGCCAGGCGATCAAGATCGGTTACGCGCTGCTCTTGTCGCCACTGATCGGCTTCGCCTTTGCCGCGTTACTGTTGCTGGCCCTGCGCGCCTTCGTGAAAAACCGCTCGCTGTACAAGGCCCCCAAGGGCGACACCCCGCCGCCATGGTGGATCCGCGGCATGCTGATCGCCACCTGCACCGGTGTGTCGTTCGCCCACGGCTCCAACGATGGGCAAAAAGGCATGGGCCTGATCATGTTGATCCTGGTCGGCACCCTGCCGATGGCCTACGCGCTGAACCGCACCATGCCGGCCGAGCAGTCGTTGCAATTTGCGGCGGTGGCGGAAGTGACCCAGGTGGCGTTGATGAAAACCGCGCCGCAGGCGTTGCCGGGTGATCCGCGGCCGATCCTGTCGACCTACGTGCGCACCAAGGAAGCCACCCCGCAACTGGTGCCCGCCCTCGCCGCCCTCACCGGGCATATCGGTGAAGAAGTAAAAGGCTACGGCTCCCTGGCCAAGGTCCCCGTCGAAGCAGTCGGAAACGTACGTAACGACATGTACCTGACCAGCGAAACCATTCGCTTGATGGACAAGGGCAAAGTCGGCAATTTCGACGCCGACACCCAAGACAAACTGCAACTGTTCAAGCAGCAGATCGACAACTCCACGCGCTTCATTCCGTTGTGGGTGAAGATCGCCGTGGCCATCGCATTGGGCCTGGGCACCATGGTCGGCTGGAAGCGCATCGTGGTCACCGTCGGCGAGAAAATCGGCAAGACCCACATGACCTACGCCCAGGGCGCTTCAGCGGAAACCGTGGCGATGCTGACCATCGGCGCGGCGGATATGTATGGGTTGCCGGTGTCGACCACCCATGTATTGTCGTCCGGTGTGGCGGGGACCATGGTGGCCAATGGCGGTGGGTTGCAGATGCGCACCATCCGCAATTTGTTGATGGCCTGGGTGCTGACGTTGCCGGCGGCGATTGTGTTGTCGGGTAGCCTGTACTGGCTGTTCACCAAACTGTTCTGACCCGACGAAGAATCAACGGTGGGAGCACGCTATGTCCCACCTTTACGGCCGCAAACCAAACTCCACCACGACTTCTACACGCCGATCAGATGACAAACAACTGGACATATCGGCAGGGGCCAGTCCCGCAGGACATTCAACACGCGTTTGCGCGACACCGCGGCCCACGATGCTCTTGTTGTCCTCACTCAGCGGCACCAGTATCGAGCCCAGGTACTGGCTGACGCTGAGGGCGCGGCGCTTGGACAATTCGAGGTTTGAATCACCCTTGGCTTTCAATGGCTGTCGGTCTGCGTAGCCGGTAATCGAAGCTTCGACCACAGATAAGCCAGATGTTTTTGCAAAAGCACGTAGCTGCCGCCGAAACTCATTGATCTTGCGTTTGCCCAAGGCTGTAGGCTCGGCGCCATTGCTTTCAAATAAGGAGCCCGCCTCCAGGTTCAGGCACGCCTTGTAAGACACTGAGCGACGCGTCTTTACGTCCAGTACTTTCAGAACGCTGACACCTTGTCGATCCAGTTCAAGCCGCGCAGCCGGCTCTCCCGATGTTTTAGGCCCCACGATTTCGATCAGGGTGCGTTCACCAAACCCATTCCACAGCACATTAACGTTATGGACAATATTGTTGTCGCCACTGTCGCCGGGACACCCCAGCACCTGAAGCCCCAATGTGCGTGCCGCCGTCGTCAGCGTTTTGTAATTCTCATCACTGAGCACCAGCGAAACGCTCTCTTGCCTGAACCCCAGCTTTTTCATATTGACGTCAATCAGCGCGTTAATAAATGACATGGCCATCAACGGTGCGACGGCCAGCGCCATAGCAAGTATGAACCACCTTACGTTTTCGCGTTGTTGTATGTGCACAGGGTCCGAACTTGGATCCAGTGGCGTCCACTGGATGGTCACCAGAAAAAGCATGAAGCCACTGGCCAACGGAATAATGATGACAAATACATCTTCAAAAAAAATAGCCAACAGCACTAATATAGCTACGAAAAACAAACTGGCAATGGGCATCAACCAGACTGAGTAGTCGTATTTTAATTCAACTTCCTCATCAGCCGTCAGCGCCCTGCCTTCAAGCTCTATAGCCTTTCTTTCCTTCACTTTCTTATATTCTTCATGGGCCAGATGGCCACCGTAAATAATAAAGAAGCCCAATGAAATCCAAAACAGATACAGCACGCCAAACCCAATAGCCAAGAAGATGAAAACCAAGCTATCGCTCAATGTTAAACCCACCGGAAAAAAACCAATTCTCATGCAGTAAATAAGAACAACAAGGACACCCACACCGAGCAGGCACTTAGCGAGCAGCGACGCTACACCATTGAACTTATCAATATTATTTGACACGTACTCTTCCATCCTTGGTGATTAAATATATTGCCTGAATCTATCTGTATCGCGAAACAGGGCCGAATAATAGCCAAGCGCCATTACCCTGTCGACGCTATATTCTCTTTCAACGTGTCGGCCATCCAGTCCATGAACACCCGCACCCGCAGCGGCAAATGTCGCTGGCCGGCGTAGAGCAACGACACGTTCAACGGCGGTGCCGAGAACCCCGGCAGCACCGCCACCAGCTCGCCGCTGGCCAGTTCTTCCCCCATGCCCAGGGCCGGTGCCTGGATAATCCCGAAGCCGCCCAGGCATGCGGACTTGTACGCGTCGGTGCTGCTGACCGTGACGCGCCCGGCCATGGGGATACGTTGCACTTTGTTGCCTTGCAGGTATTCAAACCCCGCCGAGCGTGAGCCCAGCGGGCGTACGTAATGAACCAGGTGATGGTCGGCCAAGTCCGCCAGGGTCTGCGGCACACCATAGCGCTCCAGGTAGCCGGCGCTCGCGCAATTGAGCAGCGGCAAGCTACACAGTAAACGCGCCACCACTGTCTGGTCCGGCTGTGCGCCGACGCGCAGCACGCAATCAAACCCTTCGGCGAGCAGGTCGACCTGGCGGTCGGTGGTGCTGATTTCCAGCTCGATCAACGGGTGCGCATCCATGAACTGCGGCAGGCGCGGCAGGATCAAATCGCGCGCCATGACGTTGGGCATGTCCACGCGAACCCGCCCGGTCAACTGCGCTTCGTCCTGACGGAACAGGCCTTCCAGTTCTTCCATATGCGCCAGCAAATCCTTGCTGCGCTCATATAAAACGCGCCCGTCCTGGGTGGCTTGCACCTTGCGCGTGGTGCGTTGCAACAAGCGCGCACCGAGCAGTTCTTCCAACGCCTGCACATGCTCGGACACCGTAGAGCGCGGCAGGCCCAGGCTCTCGCCGGCCAGGGTAAAACTCGACAGTTCGGTGACGCGCACAAAGGTGCGCAGCAATTCAAGCTTGTTCATGGGATTGTTCGCCTTATCCGGCCAGTGATTCCGGTTCCGCTCTGTTTATCACGTAACAAGCGGACAAATACACTCAATCCCACGCTCACATCTGAAGAGGACTGCACCATGACCCGTAAAATCGCACTCATCACCGGCGCCAGCCGTGGCCTGGGCAAGAACGCCGCACTGCACTTGGCCGCACAAGGCGTTGACATCATTGGCACTTATCACAGCAAGGCCGATGAAGCGCAGGCCCTGGTGGCACAGATCGAACAGTTGGGTGGCCGCGCCGCCATGCTCAAGCTGGACGTTAGCAAGAGCGCGACTTTTGGCGATTTCGTCGGCGACGTGGCCGGCGTGCTGAAGGATGTTTTCGCACAGGATCACTTCGATTTTCTGATCAACAACGCCGGTATCGGCATTCACGCCAGCTTCGCTGAAACCACCGAGGAGCAGTTCGATCAACTGGTGGCGATCCAATTCAAGGGGCCGTTTTTCCTGACCCAACAGTTGTTGCCGTTGATCCGCGACGGTGGCCGCATCCTTAACGTCTCCAGCGGCCTGGCACGCTTCAGCCTGCCAGGTTACGCGGCCTACGCGGCAATGAAAGGCGCGATGGAAGTGCTGACCCGCTACCAGGCCAAGGAATTGGGCGGGCGTGGCATCAGCGTCAATATCCTCGCTCCCGGTGCCATCGAGACCGACTTCGGCGGCGGTGCCGTGCGCGACAACGCCAGCCTCAACGCCATGGTCGCCAACAATACCGCACTGGGCCGCGCCGGTTTACCGGATGACATTGGCGGGGCCATCGCCAGCCTGTTGGCCGACGGCAGCCACTGGATCACCGGCCAACGGATCGAGGCTTCGGGCGGTATGTTTTTGTAGGAGCTTTTCGCGCAGCACGTCATAGCCCCAGTGATACACATAGGTGTACGGCAGGAAGAACAGCAGTACGCCGATGTCGAGGATAAACGCCTGCAGCAGGCTGATCTTCAGCCACGCCGCGATCAACGGCACGCACACCAGGATCAGCCCGCCTTCGAACAGCAACGCATGGAGCACGCGGGTCCATGCGGTGTTCGCCAGTTGCAGGCGCGCCTTGAGGCGGTCGAACAGGCCGTTGAAAATCACGTTCCAGGTCAACGCCATCAAGCTGATCGCCAGGGTGACCATGCCCATTTCCAGGGCGGGCTTGTCCATGATCCACGCCAGCAACGGCGTACAGATCAACAACGCCAGGGCTTCGAAGCCGATGGCCTGGCACACGCGTTCAGTGAGGGATTTGGTAGGGCTCATGACCCGTCTCCGTGAGTGAGGAAGGTTGCCATCATTACCCTTTGACTCGATACTTCATAACCAATAACCATCGATCAGGGCGATAGTCATGGCCTCTCACGAAGTGCTGCAGGCGTTTGTCCAGGCGGCCACTCAGGGCTCGTTTTCCGCGGCGGCGCGCACATTGGGCAAGAGCCAGTCCACCGTCAGCGCGGCGGTGGCCAGCCTGGAGATTGACTTGGATGTGCTGTTGTTCGACCGCAGCAGCCGCAAGCCGACGCTCACCCCGGCCGGCCATGTGCTGCTGCAACGCGCCGAGCACGTGCTGGAGGCCAGCAGCCGGCTGGCGCTGGCGGCGAGTCAGTTGGCCCAGGGCCTGGAGCCGAAGCTGACCATCGCCATGTCCGATACGTACCAGTCCGACCGTTTCGAGCGTGCGCTCAGCGCGTTTGAACAGCGCTATCCGGACCTTGAACTCGAGTGCCTGATTGCCGAGTGCGAAGACCTGATCGCCCTGGTGCAGAGCGGCCGGGCACAGATCGCGTTTATTGAGCATCAGGAGGTTTACCCGCCGGACCTGACCTGCGCGACCGTGGATGAGCGCACTGAAATTGCGCTGTTCGTGTCGCCGAAACACCCGTTGGCGGCGCTCAAGTCCATCACCGCACACGCCCTGCAACAACACCGTGAGCTGCGCCTGGCCAGCATCATCAACCCCAACGAAACCCGCGCCAGCGGCCGCGTCTGGTCGGCGCCCAGTTACCTGATGCTGATGGAGATGGCCCAACTGGGTTTCGGCTGGGCACCGATTCCGCGCTGGCTGGTGGAGCGATTTGGCGGCGGGCAACTGGTCGAACTCACCGCACGCAGTTGGCCGCGGTCGGTGGCGGTGGATGCACTGTGGTCACGCCACCATGCACCGGGGCCGGCGGGGAGTTGGTTGTTGGGCAAGATGTTGGAGTGATGGGCACCGCCCCTCCCACAGTTGATCTTCAGTGCTCAGGCGGGCTGAGTTTGGTCAGGCGGCTTTCGAGGAAGCGCTGTTCCGGGGCCTGCCGGGTCAGGGACAGGGCTTTTTCGTATGCCTCACGCGCGTCTTCCAGCCGTCCCAACCGCCGACAGAATTCCCCGCGCGCCGAGTACGCCAAGTGGTAATCGAGCAAGTCGCCGCGCGCCAGAATCGCTTCCACCTCTAGCAGCCCCGCCAACGGCCCATCGCGCATGGCCAGCGCCACTGCGCGGTTCAATTCGATCACCGGTGACGGTTGGGCCCTGAGCAAGACATCGTAGAGCCCGACAATCTGCGGCCAATCCGTTTGCCCTGCGCTCGGCGCCTCGGCATGCACCGCCGCAATGGCCGCTTGCAGGCAGTAGGGGCCGAAGCGGCGTGTCGTCAGCGCGCGTTCCACCAACGCGCAACCTTCAGTAATCAAGGACGCATCCCACAACAAACGGTCCTGTTCATCCAACAACACCAGTTCGCCACTGGCCGAGGTACGCGCCGCACGGCGGGATTCGTGCAGCAGCATCAGCGCCAGCAGGCCCATGACTTCCGGCTCCGGCAGCAACTCCATGAGCAAGCGCGCCAGGCGAATGGCTTCGCCGGTTAGTTCTTCGCGGGTGAGGTCGGCGCCGGTGGATGCCGAATAACCCTCGTTGAACACCAGGTAAATCACGCGCAATACGCTGTCGAGGCGCTCTGGAAGCTCAACCAGCGACGGCACTTGATAGGGGATTTTCGCCTCGCGGATCTTGCCCTTGGCCCGCACGATGCGCTGGGCGATGGTGGTGGGCGTGACGAGAAACGCCCGGGCGATTTCCTCGGTGGTGAGGTCGCAGATCTCACGCAAGGTCAACGCCGCCTGGGCATCGGCGGCCAGCGCCGGGTGGCAGCAGGTAAACATCAGGCGCAGGCGGTCGTCTTCCACGTCGTCAACGCTCCAGTGCGCCGCTTCCAATGCGTCGGCCTGCGCCTGCAAGAGCGGGGTAAACCGCGCCTGGCGGCGCAGGCGGTCAATGGCCTTGAAGCGCCCGGTAGAGACCAGCCAGGCGCGGGGGTTGCCTGGCATGCCGTCCTGCGGCCAGCGTTCGACCGCGACGAAGAACGCCTCGTGCAGGGCGTCTTCGGCGAGGTCGAAATCCCCCAGCAGGCGGATCAGGGTGGCGAGCACGCGCCGCGATTCACTGCGGTAGATCGCCTCGATCCGCGGCGTCAATCGCGCAGGTCCTCGGTCACCAGCTTCACCAAACGGTCGAGGCTCTGACCCCAGCCGTCGTGAAAGCCCATGGCTTCATGGGCCTGCTTGTCCTCAGCATTCCAATGCATGGCGCGGGCGGTGTAGAGGGTCTTGCCGTCCTGCTCCTCGAAGGTGACCTCGGCGCTCATGAAGGGTTTGCCCGAGGGGATCCAGCCCGGCTTGAACGCATCGGTGAACACCAGCCGGTTGGGCGCGTCGATCTCCAGGAACACGCCTTGGGTCGCGTACTCGCTGCCATCCGGCGCGCGCATCAGGGTGCGAAACAGCCCACCGACCCACAGGTTCATTTCGCACTCGGGCGTGGTCATGCCGTGGGGGCCCACCATTGTTGCAGCAGCGTGGGGTCGGTCCAGGCGCGGAACACCCGACTACGCGGTGCGTCGATCAGTCTGCTGATGGACAGTTCAAATTCGGCAGGTTGCAGGGACATGGGATAAACCTCCTGATTATTAGGTTTGTTGTACTCAGAGATTCAACTGGCGCACCGGGCGCACTTCCACGCTGCCGACCCGAGCAGCCGGGATGCCAGCGGCTACCTGGAGCGCTTCGTTGAGGTCCTTGGCCTCGATCAGGTAAAAGCCGGCGAGCTGTTCCTTGGTTTCGGCAAACGGCCCGTCGGTGATCGACAGCTTGCCGTTGCGCATACGCACGGTGGTGGCGGTGCTCACCGACTCCAGCGGCTCGGCCGCGAGCATGCGCCCGCTGGCCTGGATAGCCTGGGCGTAAGCGAAACATTCAGGGTCGGCAGGGCTGTCGGACGAGGTGTGCAGCACCTGCTCGTTGCTGTAGATCAGGCACAGGTATTTCATGGCGTTCTCCGTTTTTGGACTCATGACTATAGTTCGCGATGCTCAAGGTTTCAGGTCGAACAGCGCGGTGCCTTTCTCCATGTCGAACGGTGCCGACCAATGCTCATGCACCACTTTCCATTCGCCATTGAAACGCTGATAACCGGCGGTGACGCGCATCCAGCACGTCTTGTCGCCACCGCCGCAGTGCGCCAGCCAGTGGGCAAATGCGCTGTCCTGGGCCTGCACAATGCGCAGTTCGTGGAACTCGAAAATACCGGGGCCCGGGCAATGCTCCATGCACGCCGCCCAGTGCGCGCGGTAAGCGGCCTTGCCCTTGAATTGCAGGGCGGTCACGGCGTCGAACGAGACGATATCGTCGGCGTAATAGCTGACAATCCTGTCGATATCGCGGGCCAGTACGGCATGTTTCCATTGTTCGATCAGGGTGTTGATTGCAGTGCTCATGGCATTGACTCCTGGGGTGAGAAATCATGGAAGACACCCTTAGTCGAACGCGCCGTGGACGAATCGACAGACCACTGAAAAATAATTTCGCCCCCGTCAAACCCGATAGACTGCGGCCTTACTTGCAGCCGCTCGGCCACTCCCAATGCACACCCGCCTTGTCGCCTACGAGACGCTGACCGCCGTACAGAAACAGCAGGTCAGCGCCCTCGAAGTCCACCCTGAACAGTTGCCGTTTTGCGGCGACATGTATTGCGCGCTCAATAGCCTGTTGGCCAAACCCAGCCCCGGCGTCAAAGGCTTTGCGCTGCTGGCCGACGACCTCCCCGTGGCCTTCCTCCTGCTCAAACGTCCGCCGTGCCTGCCCCATTGGGCCGATGAGCACAGCGCCACGCTGCATGCCTTGCAGGTGGATCGCCGCCAACAAGGCCGTGGGTTCGGCAAGGCGTGCCTGCAGGCGTTGCCGGCAGTGGCGCTTGAGGCCTGGCCGCAAATCAAGAGCCTGGAGCTGTCGGTGGACACGGACAATGTCGCGGCGATGGGCTTGTATCTGGGGCTCGGGTGGGTGGACTGCGGGGAGGCTTATAAGGGGCGGGTCGGCTACGAGCGCAGGTTGAGCTGGGCACTTCATCCGAAGCGATAAATGTCACGTAAACATGATGTTCAGAGGCCCATGTCATGTTTACGCGACATTGCTGCCTCTCAGCCCCTCTCCCCCACCGGCAACCAGATCTCCACCGTTCCCGTGCCTTTGTGCGCATCAAAATCGGCACTGTAGCGCTCGAAATCCGCCCCCATCACCTTGTAGCCCGAGTGCGGCAACCACTCGAACATGATGCGCTCGTAGGTCTGTTCCAACGCCTGCACCGGGCCGTGATGCGCGAACACGGCATAGTTGAGCGGTGGAATTTCGATCACTTCAAAGTTGCTCGGCACAGCGCTTTTGGCCGGGACTTCCACGCCGGCCATGTAATCGAATTCGCCGTGCTGGGGGTTATGGCAAACCCCATAGGTGACACCGCCGACACGTTCTTTGATGTCTTTGCGGCAACGGTCGAACAACTCCCACAGCTGCGGAATATCGCCGATGGTGGCCTTCGAATAACGACCTTTTACCCCGGCGATCACCAAGGCCTTGCCTGCTTCCATGCGTGGCTCCAGCGGTTGTCTTGTCTGCTGATCCATACGAACAGTCTCCTTCTTATGAGGGAACAAACCCGGATCGAGTATAGGGGCATTTGCACACGCTGCTCCAAGCAGAAAATTTTCCCACGCATCTGGACAACTGGCCATCATCGACCGTATTGTCTGCCCCGCAGGCCACCGCAGTGGCCGACGTCGCTCGGACGGTTCCGGGCGCTTACGTACTTCGAGGCAACAATGGCCGACCAAGGTTCGCCGCGCCGCTTTGCGCGCATCGATCGACTCCCCCCTTATGTATTCAACATCACTGCCGAGCTGAAGATGGCTGCGCGTCGGCGCGGCGAAGACATCATCGACTTGAGCATGGGTAACCCCGACGGTGCCACGCCGCCGCACATTGTCGAAAAACTTGTGCAAGTGGCCCAGCGTGAAGACACCCACGGCTACTCCACGTCCAAAGGTATTCCACGGCTGCGCCGGGCGATTTCGCGCTGGTACAAAGACCGTTACGAAGTGGAGATCGACCCCGAGTCCGAGGCCATCGTCACCATTGGTTCCAAGGAAGGTCTGGCGCACTTGATGCTGGCCACGCTGGACCAGGGCGACACCGTGCTGGTGCCCAACCCGAGCTACCCGATTCACATCTACGGTGCGGTGATTGCCGGCGCCCAGGTGCGTTCGGTGCCGCTGGTTCCGGGCGTGGACTTCTTCGCCGAGCTGGAGCGGGCAATTCGCGGTTCGATTCCCAAGCCAAAAATGATGATCCTCGGCTTCCCATCCAACCCCACCGCGCAGTGCGTGGAGCTGGATTTCTTCGAACGTGTGATTGCGCTGGCCAAACAGTACGACGTGCTGGTGATCCACGACCTGGCCTACGCCGATATCGTCTACGACGGCTGGAAAGCCCCGTCGATCATGCAGGTGCCCGGCGCCAAGGACATTGCGGTGGAATTTTTCACCCTGTCCAAGAGTTACAACATGGCCGGCTGGCGCATCGGTTTCATGGTGGGCAACCCGGAACTGGTCAACGCCCTGGCCCGCATCAAGAGCTACCACGACTACGGCACCTTCACCCCGCTGCAGGTAGCGGCGATTGCGGCGCTCGAAGGCGACCAGCAGTGCGTGAAAGACATCGCCGAGCAGTACCGCCAACGCCGCAATGTGCTGGTCAAGGGCCTGCATGAACTGGGCTGGATGGTCGAGAACCCGAAGGCGTCGATGTACGTCTGGGCCAAGATCCCCGAACAGTACGCCGCCATGGGCTCGCTGGAATTTGCCAAGAAGCTGCTGCTGGAAGCCAAGGTGTGTGTGTCGCCGGGGATCGGCTTTGGCGAGTATGGGGATGATCACGTGCGCTTTGCGCTGATCGAAAACCAGGACCGGATTCGCCAGGCGGTGCGCGGCATTCGCGGGATGTTCAGGGCGGATGGGTTGGCACCAAAAACTGGCGCCTAACTCGGTCAAAATGTGGGAGGGGCAAGCCCCCTCCCACATTTGATTGCATTCCAACACTTGTCTGGTGGTGTGGCTTACACCACCAACGACAGCAACATGATGAAGATCAACGCCACGATCGACAGAATGGTCTCCATCGCCGTCCAGGTCTTGAAGGTCTCGGCCACGGTCATGTTGAAGTACTGTTTCACCAGCCAGAACCCCGCATCGTTGACGTGAGACAGGATCAACGAACCCGCCCCCGTCGCCAGCACCAGCAACTCGCGGTTGACCCCAGGGATCATCCCCACCACCGGCACCACAATGCCCGCGCCTGTGATGGTCGCCACAGTCGCTGAACCGGTGGCCACACGAATCACCGCCGCCACCAGCCATGCCAGCAAGATCGGGTTGATCTGCGCGTTCACAGCCATATGGCCGATCACGTCGCCGACGCCGCTGGTCACCAGCATCTGCTTGAAGCCGCCCCCGGCGCCAATGATCAGGATGATCGCGGCGGTGGGGGCCAGGCTGGCGTCGAGCAGCTTGAGGATCTGCTTGGCGTGGATGCCCTGACGGGTACCGAAGGTGTACAGCGAGAGCAACAGCGCCAGCAGCAAGGCGGTGATCGGGTGACCGATCATGTCCATCCAGTTGCGCACCACGTTGCCTTCGGCGAACGCGATGTCAGCAAAGGTTTTGAGCAGCATCAGGAACACCGGCAACAGCACGGTGATCAGGGTGATGCCGAAACTTGGCAGCGACTTGTTATCGGTTTCGCGGGCCAGTTGGTCGACCAGCTCCTGGGACGGATTGCCGGGGATGTACTTGGCAATGAACGTACCGAAGATCGGGCCGGCGATGATGGCGGTCGGCAGTGCGACGATCAGGCCGTACAGGATGGTCTTGCCAATGTCCGCGCCAAACACGCCGATGGCCAGCAGCGGACCCGGGTGCGGTGGCACCAGGCCGTGCACCGCCGACAGGCCGGCGAGCAGCGGGATGCCGATCTTGATCAGCGACACGCCAGTGCGGCGCGCGACGATAAACACCAGCGGAATCAACAGTACAAAACCGATCTCGAAGAACAGCGGGATGCCCACCAGGAACGCGGCAAACATCATCGCCCACTGCACCTTCTCCTTGCCGAAGGCGCGGATCAGGGTCTGGGCGATCTGATCGGCACCGCCGGACTCGGCCATCATCTTGCCGAGCATGGTACCCAGCGCGAGGATGATGCCGACAAAGCCGAGCACCCCGCCGAAACCGTCCTGGAACGCCTTGATGATCTTGTCCACGGGCATGCCCGAGGTCAGGCCCAGGAAGCCGGCCGCGATGATCAACGCAATAAAAGGGTGAACCTTGAACTTGGTGATCAGAACGATCAGTCCAATGATGGTGACGACTGCATCTAACAGCAGGTACGACTCGTGGGACATGCCAAACATGGGGGTCTCTCCTGTTTGTTGTTGTTATTAAAGCGGGTGTTGAACTTCCTGCCGGGGACAGCGCTATCTTTTCCGGCAAAAAATTAATGAGTTGGTTCAAAGCCGTGCTTGAGCCACCAGGCGTTGGTTTGCCTGGCCAGTTCCTCGACGCTGTCTTCGCTGGCGTTGAGGGCCAGGGTCAGCGGCTCGCCCTTGGGCGATTCGAGGGTGGCGAACTGGCTGTCTATGAGGCTTGCCGGCATGAAATGGCCGGGGCGATGGGACACACGGTCCGAGGCCACTTCACGGGTCAGTTCCAGAAAGACGAAACCCAGGCCCGGCGCGGCTTCACGCAGATGGTCGCGGTATTTTTTCTTCAGGGCCGAGCAGGTGAGCACCGGATGTTCACCGGCTTCAAGAGAGCGGCGCAGTTCATCGCAGAGGATGTCCAGCCAGCCGGCGCGGTCGTCGTCGTTGAGGGGGTGGCCTGCGCTCATCTTTTCGATATTGGCGGCGGGGTGGAAGCTGTCGCCTTCAATGGCAGTGGCGCCGTTCAGCCGGCACAGGGCCTCGCTGACACTGGTCTTGCCGCAGCCGGCGACGCCCATGATGACCAGGGCGGTAACAGGTTGACTCATGAAACACCTCAAGACGCAGATAGCGCTACCTTTGCATGCCCTAAGGCGAGTGCAAAAACAGGCTTTTCCCGCGCCGTCTTGTCATTTTTATGGAGTGACGCGTGCATCCGCTCCAATCATTTGAACCGAGTCAGGCAACCCAAAGTTCAATAATTTGCAGCCATTTGGAGACAGCGCTACCTTAGTGCCTCGATTTTTGTTTGGCAAGCCGCCTGATGACCTCCAAGAACGATAAAAATACGCGCACCACGGGTCGCCCGACCCTCAATGAAGTCGCCCGTCTGGCCGGCGTCAGCCCGATTACCGCTTCGCGCGCCTTGCGCGGCATCAGCACCGTGGCCGTTGAGCTGGTCGAAAAAGTCCAGCACGCCGCCGCCGAACTCAACTACGTGGTCAACCCCGCCGCCCGCGCCCTGGCCTCGGCCCAGAGCCATTCGGTGGTGGTATTGGTGCCGTCGTTGTCCAACCTGCTGTTTATCGAAACCCTCGAAGCCATTCACCAAGTGCTGCGCCCCAAGGGCTTCGAAGTGCTGATCGGCAATTTCCACTATTCGCGCGATGAAGAAGAAAACCTGCTGCGCAACTACATGGCTTACCAGCCGCGGGGGTTGCTGCTGACGGGCTTCGATCGCACCGAAAGCGCCCGACGAATGGTCGAGGCCAGCAACGTGCCCTGCGTGTACATGATGGACCTGGACCCGAATGCGGGCGTGAACTGCGTGGGTTTCTCGCAATTGGCCGCGGGCGAAACAGCGGCGGCGCATCTGCTGTCCCGTGGGCGCAAACGCCTGGCCTATATCGGCGCACAACTGGACCAACGCACCTTGCTGCGCGGCGAAGGGTTCCGCCGGGCGCTGCAACAGGCAGGCAAGTACGACCCGGCGCTGGAATTGCTGACGCCGCGCCCTTCTTCCGTGGGTCTGGGCGGTGAGCTGTTCCTGCAACTGCTGGCCGCGCATCCGGATGTGGACGCGATCTTCTTCGGCAACGACGACCTGGCCCAGGGCGCGCTGCTGGAAGCCATGCGCCATGGCATTAACGTACCCGAGCGCGTGGCGGTGCTGGGCTTCAACGACTTGCCCGCATCGTCATTCATGGTGCCGCGCCTGAGCAGCATCAGCACACCACGGGAGGCGATTGGTCGGCGTTCGGCGGAGCACTTGTTGACGATCATGGCGGGCAACAAGATCGCCAAGCCGGTGGTGGACATGGGGTTTGAGTTGCAAGTGCGGGAGAGCACCTGAACTTCAATAGGTAGGACGCCTGTAGGACCGGGCTGACATTGCAGTAAGCGCCTTGCTCCACTGCCTACGCATACGTCAGAATCCGCCGGCTTGTGCGCCTGGGTGGCGGTCTTTAAGGTTTGTCGGTCGCTGAATTTTTCGGTGATCGGGTTTAGTAGCCCGACTATTGGTCACTCTTAGTGCACGAGCCTTTTCTGTTTTATGGCGGCTGTGCGTAGGGCATCTTCGGATGCGCCGGCTTTGAGTGTCCACCGGTCTACTAACCTGCGTACAGCTGCCACCCATTGTTTAGTAGCGATACGGTGAAGGCTCCTATCAGGATGCTCTAATGATCAAAGAAATCGATACGCCGCCAACCACCCTCTTCACCGTCATTCCCGATGTCTCCACCGAAACCCTGCTGATCAACAGCTACGAAACCGTGTGTTCCGTCAGTACCTTGTTGCTTGATCTGTCCAATGACCTCAGTGGTAAACAGCGTGATGTTGCATTGGCCATTCATCAACTGAGCGAGCTGTCCGTCTTGCTGGTGGGCAAAGCCATGGACCAACATACACCGCGCTGTTGAGACCTTTACTCGGTCAAAATGTGGGAGGGGGCTTGCTCCCGATATAGGTAATCCGCACCGCTATCGGGAGCAAGTCGAATCGTCGAACAGCCCCTCCCATATGTTCAACCGTGCCCACTTGAGATATCGCGCAGCTGCCTATCCCCTGCTAGATTGATCATTTTCCAAATGCCAGGGAACCACCATGGGCCACTCACTGAAAATCCTCGGCCGCACCTCCTCCATCAATGTGCGCAAAGTACTCTGGACCTGCCTCGAACTGGGCATCGATTACACGCACCAGGACGACTGGGGCATCGGCTTCAAACCCACCCAATCCCCCGAATTTCTCGCGCTGAACCCCAACGCGCAAATCCCGGTGCTGATCGACGACCATGGCGTGCTGTGGGAATCCAACACCATCTGCCGCTACCTCGTCGGCCTGTACCAACGTTATGACCTGCTGCCTGCCGAACCCGCGCCACGGGCGCGGGTGGAGCAGTGGATGGACTGGCAGGCCACCGAACTCAACCCGTCGTGGGGTTACGCGTTCCATGCCCTGGTGCGCCGCAACCCCGACTATCAGGACCCGCAACGCATCAAGGCAGGTGTACATGCCTGGAACGACAAGATGGGCCTGCTGGAACAACAGCTTGTTCGCACCAATGCCTACGTAGCCGGCGAGGAATTCACCCTGGCCGATATCCTCATCGGCCTTTCGGTGCACCGTTGGCGCATGACCCCCATGGAGCATCCGCCCTACCCCGCCATCGCAGCCTATTACGAACGTCTCAGCCAACATCAGGGCTTCAAGACCTTCGCCCTCGACGGCCATAACTGACTGAGCGTTCCCGCCATGCCCGCACTCTCTGCCACCGACGGCATCGACCCACTCCGTGCCGCCCATATCAGCGCCCGCATCGATCGTCTGCCCGCCGTCGCCACCGTCTGGCGCCTGGTGGCGCTGTTGTCGATCGGTGGTTTTTTCGAGCTGTATGACCTGTTCCAGACCGCCTATATCAGCCCCGGCCTGATCAGCGACGGGATCTTCCACACCGGCAGCGAAGGCGTGTTCGGCTTCTCCGACCAGGCGGCGTTCGCCTCGGCGACCTTTCTGGGCCTGTTCCTCGGCGCCAGCCTGCTCAGCCCGATTGCCGACCGCTTCGGGCGCCGGGCGATCTTCACCTTTGCGCTGATCTGGTACACCATCGCCACGGTGTTGATGGGCATCCAGACTTCCGCCCTGGGCATCATCTGCATGCGTTTTTTGGTGGGTATCGGCCTGGGCATCGAACTGGTGACCATTGACGCCTACCTCTCGGAACTGGTGCCCAAGCGCATGCGCAGTTCGGCGTTCGCCTTTGCGTTTTTCATCCAGTTCCTGTCGGTGCCGGCAGTGGCGTTGATGTCATGGTGGCTGGTGCCCCAGGCGCCGTTCGGGGTTTCCGGCTGGCGCTGGGTGGTGCTGAGCAGTGCGGTGTTTGCGCTGTTTATCTGGCAACTGCGCAAGCGCTTGCCGGAATCACCGCGCTGGTTGGCGCAAAAGGGCCGCTTTGAAGAAGCCGGCGCGATCATGGACAGCCTGGAAACACGCTGCCAAAAGGATCATGGCAAACCGCTGGATAAACCCGAACCGGAGGCCGTCAGCGTGCAGGGCAGCGGCCGTTTCGCCGATATCTGGCAGCCCCCGTACCGGCGGCGCGCGCTGATGCTGATCGTGTTCCATGTATTCCAGGCCATCGGCTTCTTCGGCTTCGGCAATTGGCTGCCGGCGCTGCTGTCGGGTCAGGGCGTGAGCGTGACCCACAGTTTGCTCTATGCCTTCATCATCACCCTCGCCTGCCCGTTGGGGCCGTTATTGTTCGTGAAGGTGGCCAACCGCTTTGAGAACAAGTGGCAGATCGTCGGTTCGGCCATGGGCGCGGTGATCTTCGGCAGCCTCTTCGCCCTGCAAACCACGGCGGTAGGTCTGGTGGTGTGTGGGGTGATGATCACCTTCTGCAATGCCTGGCTGAGCTTCAGTTATCACTCGTACCAAAGCGAACTGTTCCCCACCAATATCCGCGCGCGGGCGGTGGGGTTCTGTTACTCGTTCAGCCGCTTGTCGACGGTGTTCAGCAGCCTGTTGATCGGTTTTATCCTCGAACACCTGGGTACGCCAGGCGTGTTGGCGTTCATCGCCAGCAGCATGCTGATCGTGATGATCACCATCAGTTGGTTCGGGCCGCGTACGCGTAACCTGGCGTTGGAAAATATTGCTCATTGACGGCAAGGCTTGGCCGCCTGCGGGACAATACTTGCCGCGACGGCCACTCCCCCCCAACAAATACGGGAGTTTTGCGCCCGGCACGCTATTTGCTCCAGCAGTTACACCGTACATTTCCCCAGGTGACCGATCATGCTGGTTAACAACAACACCCAAGCCGTGTCGACCGTGCAACAGATCAAGCGCCCCGACATGGACCCCGCCAACGCCGCCGCCAGCGCGCTGTACAGCGGAGCCCTGCAGGCGGTGCAACAAAGCGTGACCGTGCCGGCCGCGCAGAAGGAACTGGACAAGGCGACCGACCGTATCGACGAAGCCTTCGCCAAGACCCGTGTGCAGTTACAGACCAGCGCATCAACCAGCGATGTACCGGCGACCAGTTCCGCCTCGGGCGCACGCGCCGAGTTCACCGACTACATGAGCAAATCCCCGGCCGAGCGCGTTCGCGAGCAACTGCTCAAGGAACAGGGCTTGACCGAGGCGGATGTGCAGGATATGTCGCAGGAAAAACAGGATGCGATTTCCAAGCAAGTGGCCGAGCGGCTCAAGCAGCAGCAAGAGCAGCAGGTAGCGGCGAAGACGGTAGACCCGAAGGCGCAGGTGGTGAAAGAGACCCTGGCGGCAATCTAGGCCGCCCTCAGGTCAAAGGTGGGAGGATTGAAGGTGATCAGTGCCCGAACAACCCGCTCTCGGACTTCTTGGCTTTTTTGTCCGCGCGTTTTTCATCGGCAGTCTTTGCCGGTTTTTTCTTCGCGGCTTTCTTTGAATCCATACCTTTGGCCATGCTGCGTACTCCACTGTGAAGGGACGGCGCATTGGGTATACCACCTATTGCCCGGCAGAAGGCGCTTATAATCCCCGGTCCTTCATATCGCCTGACTGAACACCATGCCCGAATTCCCCATCGACCTGCTGGCAGAGCCCCTGTGGCCGCTGCTGAACAAGTTTTATCGCAGCCACAATTCAACGATGAAGGCGCTCAAGGGCGGGCGTTTGTGGGTGGCGCGCGATGGCGAGATTGTCGCCGGGTTGTGCCTGACGCCGGTGGTGGGTGGGCAGTGGCTGACGGGGGTGTTTGTGGCGCCGGAGTATCGCGGCCGGGGGTTGGCGGCGCGGTTGATTGCTCACGCAGTAGCCTCCTGCGAAGGGACGGTGTGGCTGCTGTGCCATCCGGACCTGGAAGGGTTGTATCAGCGCATGGGGTTCTCCCAGGACACCGTGCTGCCGCAATCGCTGAGCGAACGGCTGGTGCGCTACAAGCGCAACAAGCCGATGATTGCGATGGGTTTGGAACCGAATAACAATCACAACCCCCTACGTGAGGGCGATGTTCAAGTTACTCGTCAGCCGTCGGATCCATGTCCGGAAACATCACGTCGATAAACCCGAACTTGCTGAAATCGGTAATCCGCGACGGGTACAACCGACCGATCAGGTGGTCGCATTCGTGCTGCACTACCCGCGCATGGAAGCCATCGGCGAAACGTACGATGGGTTCGCCCTTCGGATCAAAACCCTCATAGCGAATCTGCTGGTAACGGTTTACCGCGCCGCGCAGTCCAGGCACCGAAAGGCAGCCTTCATAGCCCTCTTCCAACACCGGGCTGAGCGGTGTGATCAACGGGTTGATCAGGATGGTCTGCGGCACCGGTGGCGCATCCGGATAGCGCTCACTGGCTTCGAAACCAAAGATCACCAGTTGCAGGTCGACGCCGATCTGCGGCGCGGCCAGGCCGACACCGCCCACGTGCTCCATGGTCTGGAACATGTCGTCGATCAATTGCCACAGCTCAGGGCTGTCGAACATTTCCGGCGGAACCGGAGGGGCGATACGCAGCAGGCGTTCATCGCCCATTTTCAGGATTTCACGGATCATTGATCAGACTTCATCAGGGAGGGGCTTGGAGTGGTCACGGCCGAGGCCGGAGACATGCTGTTTTTCCTGCGCGGGCGCATCGAAATCCTTCGCACCCGGCGCCTTGCCTTCGGCCGACATATGTTCGATCACGGCATTCATCTCCGCCCCCAGCAACAGCACCGCGGCAGAAATGTAGAAGTACAGCAGCAGCACGATGATCGCACCGATACTGCCATACATGGCGTTGTAGTCGGCGAAGGTCTTGACGTAATAGCCAAAGCCCAGCGAGGCGACGATCCATACCACCACCGCGAGCACCGAGCCTGGGGTGATAAAGCGAAATTCCTGCTCGACATCGGGCATCACGTAGTACATCAGGGCCACGGCAAACATCAGCAGAATCACGATCAGCGGCCAGCGCACGATGGTCCATAGGGTGACCACGAACTCCTGCATGCCGATCTGCCCGGCCAGCCATTCCATCACCTGCGGGCCGAGCACCATCAGCGCGGCGGCGGCCAGCAGCATGCCGGCGATGCCGACGGTGTAGAAAATCGACAGCGGGAAGCGCTTCCAGATCGGCCGGCCTTCCACCACGTCGTAGGCGGCATTCATCGCGCTCATCATCAGGCGCACGCCGGCGGAAGCGGTCCACAGCGCGATCACGATACCCACCGACAGCAGGCCGCCCTTGGATTGCTGCAACTGGTCGATCACCGGGTTGACCTGCTCCAGGGCCTGGGGCGGCAACACCAGTTCCGACTGCAGGCGCAGCCAGCTGAAAAAGTCAGGCAAATGCAGGAAACCGATCAGGGCAATCAGGAACAGCAGGAAGGGAAACAGCGAAAACAGCATCTGGTAGGCCAGCGCCGAGGCGTAGGTGGACATCTCGTCGTCGACGAATTCCTTGACGGTGCGCGCCAGCACCTTGTGCAGCTTGAGACCATCGAGAACCGGAAAGATCATAGCGTCTCCTTTTCGCCGCAAAGAGGGTGAGATCGTGGGCGACTCAGGGGCCGTTTTCTACATCAAAGTAGCCCATTTGGCGACTTTGAAACAATTTCGAAAGTTTAGTTGCACAGGCAGATACAAAAACGGCCATCCGTGGATGGCGTCGGGCGGCTGGGATGAGCCCGCCGAAGCGACTTATTCAGTGGCTTTTTTGACCGCGTCCTTGGTTTTGCCGATGGCTTGCTGAGCCTCGCCTTTTTTCTCCTGGATCACGCCTTCAGCACGCAGCTTGTCGTTATCGGTGGCTTTGCCGACGCCTTGCTTGACGTTACCGACAGCCTCGTTCGCCATGCCTTTTACCTTATCGGAAGTGCTGCTCATGGTATGACTCCTGAAAACAATCAAATGGTTTTTGGTCACTACGTAACGGTTGACCCGAGGCCGTTCGACGGAGTTTCAATTATTTTCGGCAGGCATTTCATCGAAAGGAACAGGTTTGGCTTTATGTTTTGCAGCCAACCCATGAGAATGCCCGGCACATTCAGGCCATACCGCTGAATAACAGATCCCGTAGGAAGGTTATGAAACTCAATAAAGCACAGGCCATCGCCCGCAGAAACCAGGAACTGGGCGGTGCCGTACTCGGCGTCAACAACTGCCACTTCACCGACCTGGACCGCAAACGCAACATCTGGTGGTTCGACCTGCCGCTGGCGCGGATTGCCGTGGGCCAGTACGAGTGGATTCACCTGTTGATGCACAACGCCGAGTCCGACCAGTTGCTGCACCTGAAGGTGCCGACGGCGTTCCTGCGGGAGAAGCTCGAAGGCTTGGTGGTGCGTAATGCCGGCAAGCGCAAGCCGGAGATTACTCTGGAGCTGAGCGCGGACAAGGATTCGTTCTTGAAAGATGTGCGCCCGGCGGGTGCGGGTGTGAACTTCGCGCAGTTTGCCCTGTAAAAACACAGGACAAAAAAATGTGGGAGGGGCGGTGCAACGAATCGTCGCACCGCCTCCACATTCGGATTGCGTTACTTTTTAAGACCGAGTTTCTTCAGTTCTTCATCGCGCAACTCACGCCGCAGGATCTTGCCCACGTTGGTCGTCGGCAGGGCATCGCGGAACTCCACGGCTTTGGGCACCTTATAGCCGGTGACGTTGGCGCGCATATGCTCCATCACCTGGTCCTTGGTCAGGGTGGCCCCCGGCTTGACCACGATGAAAATCTTGATGTGTTCCCCGGATTTTTCGTCCGGCACGCCGATGGCCGCGCATTGCAGTACGCCCGGCAGGGTCGCCAGTACGTCTTCCAGCTCGTTGGGGTACACATTGAAGCCCGAGACCAGGATCATGTCCTTCTTGCGGTCGACAATGCGCATATAGCCGTCCGGCTGAATGATCGCGATATCACCGGTTTTCAGCCACCCTTCGCTGTCGAGCATCTCGTCGGTGGCGTCCTGGCGCTGCCAGTAACCCTTCATCACCTGCGGGCCCTTGACGCACAGCTCGCCGACTTCACCGAGGGCCAGTTCGACACCGTCATCGGTGATGACCTTGCACAGGGTCGAGGGCACAGGAATGCCGATGGTGCCGAGTTGGATATGCTGGATCGGGTTCACCGTGGCCACCGGGCTGGTTTCGGTCATGCCATAACCTTCGCAGATGCCACAGCCGGTCACGGTTTTCCAGCGTTCGGCGGCCGCCAGTTGCAAGGCCATACCGCCCGACAGGGTGACCTTGAGCGCGGAGAAGTCCAGCTTGCGGAAGGCTTCGTTATTGCACAGCGCCACAAACAAGGTGTTGAGACCGACGAAACCGCTGAACTTCCATTTGGACAGCTCCTTGACCATCGCCGGCAGGTCGCGTGGGTTGCTGATCAGGATGTTGTGGTTGCCGATCAGCATCATCGCCATGCAATGAAAGGTGAACGCGTAGATGTGGTACAGCGGCAACGGTGTGATGAGAATCTCGCAACCTTCATTGAGGTTGGAGCCCATCAGCGCCTTGCACTGCAGCATGTTGGCGACGAGGTTTCGGTGGGTGAGCATCGCGCCCTTGGCCACGCCGGTGGTGCCGCCCGTGTATTGCAACACCGCCACATCGCCGCTGGCGGGGCTGGCATCGTTGACCGGTTGGCCATGGCCCTTGGCGAGCACGTCGTTGAACTTGATCGCCTGCGGCAAGTGATACGCCGGGACCATTTTCTTCACATACTTGATGACGCTGTTGATCAGCAGGCGCTTGAGCGGCGGCAGCAGGTCGGCGACTTCGGTGACGATCACGTGCTTGACGGACGTCTTGGGTACGACCTTTTCCGCCAGGTGGGCCATATTGGCCAGGCAAACCAGCGCCTTGGCGCCGGAGTCGTTGAATTGATGTTCCATTTCCCGCGCGGTGTACAGCGGGTTGGTGTTGACCACGATCAGGCCGGCTCGGATGGCACCGAACACGGCGACCGGGTATTGCAGAACGTTGGGCAGTTGCACGGCGATTCGATCGCCGGGCTTCAAATCGGTGTGCTGTTGCAGGTACGCGGCGAAGGCGCCGGACAATTCGTACAACTCACCGTAGGTGATTGTCTTGCCCAGGTTGCTGAAAGCCGGTTTGTTGGCGAAGCGCTGGCAGGACTGCTTCAGTACCGCCTGAATATTTGGATACTCGTCTGGATTGATGTCTGCAGCAATCCCGGCGGGGTACTTATCCTTCCAAAAGTCTTCGTGCATGGAAGCCCACTCCTCAGCGACGCGAATTCATCATCGCATTTGATGCGATTATTATTGGTGTATGTTTTTTTAAGGTGAATCTGGCGCTTTCAAGCTGGCCGAGACGTCACAAAGCGCGCCGAGAGTAGCAGCTTTGCCAAGGGCCGACTAGAGCCAAACGAGGGCCCTACAGTCACTATCATGACTGTCCTACAATATTTGGTCACACTTCAAACAAAGCTGAAATACCCCAGCGAGGGGCCCTGGGATAAAGCTTTCAGCACAACATAAAACAAATGTGGGAGGGGGCTTGCCCCCGATGGCGGTGTTTCAGTCGATACATCTCGAGACTGCTCCATCGCCATCGGGGGCAAGCCCCCTCCCACATTTTTTGA